>CAYOLB010000104.1:0-3800 GCA_964404675.1 uncultured Atribacterota bacterium
GAGTATCAGATAAAAGAAGGTGATTCTCTTTGGACAATTGCCCAACAATTTCAGTTATCAATACAGGAAGTTGCTCAAGTAAATAATATAGAACAAGATCAAGGGTTATTTCCGGGTAAATTAATAAAAATCCCCAAACATGAAGGAGATAGCCCTAGCTCGAGTAAAGATATTTCAACCGTTGTTCACACTGTAGAAAGAGGTGAATCTATCTGGGATATTGCCCAACAGTATCGTTTATCACAAGAGCACATTTCTTCAGTAAATGATTTAAGTAAAACTGATTCTCTCTCCATTGGTCAGGAAATTAAGATACCCATAGATAATACCAAAAAAGAGGAAGCAAAAAAAGAAGAAGCACAGCCTGGGCTTTCTTTTCAGAAAGATAAATTAAATTCTCAGGGGATAACTACTAGCTTAAAACAGGAATTTAGCAATTTGGTAAAAGAAGTTAATTCTACAGCTAAAGAAGATGAAAGCTTATGGACTATTACTCAAAATTATCATGTTTCTTTAAAGGATCTTTCACAAACGAATAATTTAGAAGATTCTGAAAGGCTGTCTATCAGTCAGATTATCAAAAGCCCTCCGGATAGTAGATCAGAGAATGAAGAAAATAAAACAAAGGGAAGCGATGAAAAAGAACCTATACAGAATATTCTTGCCCAACTATCTGTAAATAAAAAATTAGTTATTTCGCCTACTGATCTGGCCACAGAACAGGAAACAGGCACTATCGCCTCGATACCACAAACAGAAAAAACCAAAGATGTTATCCACTATGTCCAAAAAGGAGAAACACTGTGGCAAATTTCCCGAAAATACCAGGTGAGCGTGCAGTCTATTGCCAGTGCCAATCAATTTTCTGAAAGTGAAAGACTTATTGTCGGACAAAGACTCGTAATACCCGAGACCAGAAGTTCTTCGGTATCTTCTCACTCTTTTGTCTGGCCTTTGAATGGACCTATCACCTCTCAATTTGGAATTAGGACTCTGGGGGGTAGACGAGACTATCATACTGGAATCGATATTGATGCCCGAACCGGAGCATTAATAAAAGCTGCAGAAAGCGGCATAGTAAGTTTTTCCGGATATATTAACGGGTATGGAAATGTTATTATCATTGATCATGCTGGCGGTTATTCGACAGTCTATGCCCATAGTTCAAGTAACCTGGTGAAAGAAGGACAAAATGTGACGAAAGGAGATGTCATCTGCAAACTAGGATCTACCGGTAATGCTACCGGTTCTCACCTTCATTTTGAAATCAGGGAAAACGGAAAACCCATTAATCCACTTGACTATCTGCCATAAAAAGAAGAAGATTTACCTTTTAAGGTAGGAAATACAGCCAAAACCCTTTGAATGCTAATATTTGCAGTTTATTCATTTAATTTTTCTATTATTTAATAAAGTTTAGCTATCATATTGGCAATCATATGAACACTAAATCTATAAGTGAATTGCAAAATTGATCATTTTTAAAAAAGAAATACTAATTGCTCTCGGGTTTTGCCGTAAAAATGAAATAATTTTTTCAAAAATGAAAAATAAGTGAGAATAATTTGGAAATTTTGTTGACATGAAATAGACAGGTTTGTATAATTACAAAAAAGTTATAAATATCTAAAAAAATATTTAAAATATTCCAAGCTTTTAAATATTGAGAGTTTTCTAGGATAGCTGGGAGGTTTTTATGAAAGTATTATTGCTATATCCTACTTATCCGGAAACATTTTGGAGTTATAAATATGCTTTAAGATTTGTTTCTAAGAAAGCAAGTTTGCCTCCTTTGGGTCTATTAACCGTAGCTGCTTTACTTCCTTCTGATTGGGAGAAAAAATTAATTGATCTTTCTGCTGGTGATCAACTGACCGATGAGGATATTCAATGGGCAGATTATGTCTTTTTGGGTGCCATGTCTATTCAACGCAAATCAGTGAATAAATTGATTATTCGCTGTAAAAATTTAGGAGCAACCATTGTTGCTGGAGGACCTCTATTTACAACTTCTCCCCAGGATTTTAATCAAGTGGATTATTTGGTTTTGAATGAAGCTGAGGTAACCTTACCGTTGTTTTTAGATGATTTGAAGAAAGGGAACCCAAAAAGAATTTACACCAGTAAGGAAAAGGCTAATCTGGAATATTCACCGGTTCCTGCCTGGGAGCTAGTTGATAATTTGAAGAAGTATAATACTATGTGCCTACAATATTCCCGTGGTTGTCCCTTTAACTGTGATTTTTGTGATGTCACCCTTCTTTTTGGTCATAAGGTGAGAACCAAATCATCATTTCAATTAATAAGGGAACTTGATAAATTATATCAGATGGGTTGGCGCGAAGGTGTTTTTGTAGTTGATGACAATTTTATTGCCAAAAAAAAGAAATTACAGGATGAGATTCTTCCCAGTATGATTCAATGGAATAAAGAGAGAAAATACTGTTTTTCCTTTGGGACACAGGCTTCCATTAATATTGCTGACGAGGAAAAGCTAATGAGCATGATGTCAGATGCCGGTTTTGACTCAGTTTTTATTGGAATTGAGACGCCAAATGAAGAAAGTCTGAAAGAATGTCATAAAAATCAAAATAGAAACCGAAATTTAATTGATTCTATTCATAAGGTTCAACAATATGGAATGCAAGTTACTGGTGGTTTTATTGTGGGCTTTGATCATGATACTCCTAAAATCTTTGATGAGATGATTCATTTCATTCAAAATAGTGGCATTGTAACAGCCATGGTAGGATTGTTGAATGCTCCTATTGGAACCAAGTTGTATCATCGGTTAATTAGAGAAAATCGTTTTTTAAAATATCCAACCGGAAGTAATACCGATTTTACTATCAATTTTATACCCAAAATGAATTATCATGATTTATTAAAGGGTTATCAAAAAATTCTCAGTACCATTTATTCTCCAAAATATTACTATTACCGTGTATTATCTCTGCTAAAAACCCTAAATGTTGCTCGTTTTAAGATAAAATTTCGTCGCTTCCACTGGAACTATTTGGCTGCTTTTTTTAGGTCTATATGGTATTTGGGGATTAAAGAAAGGGGAAGGAAGTATTACTGGAGAATATTTTTTTGGACACTCTTACATCGACCTAAACTTCTTCCAGTAGCAATTACCTATTCCATAACGGGATTTCATTTTCGAAAGATATTTAACGTAGATAAAGTAATCAATTAAAATTATCTATAAGATATACAGACAATTCTATAGATTAGATCAAGGATATAATTTTTTAGTCAGAGATTGATATTTTCAGAGAAAGGGTGGTGTTTAACAATGCCGAATTATAATTATGAATGTCAGGAGTGCCATCATGTTTTTGAGGTTACGGCCTCAATAAAAGATATGGAAAAGGGTCCCTTCCAATGAAAGAAATGCGGCAGTAAAAATACAAAAGATTATTTGACGGATTTGGTTATAGCCATGGAAATCAGGGTAACGAACCTACTCCAACAAGCTTCCCAACTTGCCCTGGGGGAACATGCCCTTTAGGTGATTAATTAAACTTGCAAAATATATGAATGAGTAATATAGATTAGGTAGATTATATCTTATTATCTTTATATAGTAGGAGATAAAATGTTAGTTTAACTAATATTCATAGTTAATGGATGTTTATAACAAATTAGATAAGGAAGAGGTTTAAAGTTTTTCAATTTTATTAAAATTATTAAAAAGTAGAGGTAAGGTGTGCAAAGTGAAATATAGAATTAATAAACAAAAATGCCTGGGTATTAATCGTTGTGGTATTTGTCTTAGAAATTGCCCCGGGGCAACA
>CAYOLB010000105.1:0-3844 GCA_964404675.1 uncultured Atribacterota bacterium
TCGCTGTGGATGTGCCATTACCGCTGAAATCAAGAAAGGGAAATATGTCTATTATCATTGCACCCGATATAAGGGGAAATGCGGCAATCCGGCCATCCGGGAAGAAGAGCTAATCAAACGCCTGGGAGAGGTTGTCAAACGAATTCAGGTTGATCCCAAGGTAATCGACTGGATCAGAGAAGCACTGAAGCTCAGTCATAAGGATGAGAAAGAATTCCATGAGACGCAGATAAAGAATTTACAGGTTCAACATGAGAAAATGCAAAACAGACTGGAAAAGATTTACATTGATAAGTTAGATAAAAATGTGACTTACGAGTTTTATGATAAAATGACCCGACAATGGAAAAAAGAAAAAGAAGAAATATTCAGGCAGATAGAAAAACATCAGGATGCTAATGAGAACTATTATGAAAAAGGCATTGAGATTTTAGAACTCTCGCAAAAGCTTTATTCTTCTTGGAAAAAGCAAAATCATGAGGGAAAACGTAAAATTTTAGATTTGTTACTATCGAACTGCACCCTAAACGCCGGAAAGCTTTATCCTACTTATAGAAAGCCCTTCGACATGCTAGCCAAAGGGCTTTCTCGTTCTAACTGGCTCCCCGGGTAGGATTCGAACCTACAACCCTCCGGTTAACAGCCGGATGCTCCACCGTTGAGCTACCGAGGAATAACGCAAAATTTATTATAATCTATATTACTGAAAAGGTCAACAAAAATCAAAGGATTTTTGTAACTTTATAGTTTTTCCCAAATATTGTTATTCTTTCATAAATATTTTAATATTTAATCAAGATAATCCCGCAATTTTTTACTTCGGCTGGGATGTCTTAATTTTCTAAGTGCCTTCGCCTCAATTTGTCTGATTCTCTCACGGGTAACGCCAAATTCTCGACCAACCTCTTCCAGGGTATGAGGGTGTCCGTCAGTAATCCCGAACCTTAATTCCAATACCCGTTTTTCCCGTTGAGTTAATGTCTTTAATACTCCATCAAGCTGTTCTTTTAACAATGTATGAGAAGCTATTTTAGGAGGGGCTGGTGAGTCTTCGTCTTCTATAAAATCACCCAGGTGACTGTCATCCTCTTTACCAATTGGGCTTTCCAATGAAACTGGTTCTTGTGCAGTTTTAATTATGCCTTTTATTTTTTCTAAAGGAAGCTCCATTCTTTCTGCGATTTCTTCAATTGTCGGTTCCCGCCCCAGCTCCTGCAAAAGATATCTTGATACCCTTACTAATTTATTTATTGTTTCAACCATATGTACAGGCACACGAATAGTCCTGGCCTGATCAGCAATAGCACGGGTAATAGCCTGTCTTATCCACCAGGTTGCATAGGTACTAAATTTATATCCTCTTCTGTAATCGAATTTTTCAACAGCCCTTATTAATCCCATATTGCCTTCCTGGATTAAATCTAAAAAAAGCATTCCTCTACCTACATATCTTTTGGCAATACTTACTACTAACCTCAAATTGGACTGTACTAATATTCTTTTTGCCTCTTTGTCACCGGCCTCCATACGTTTGGCTAATTCTATTTCTTCATCTGCTGTTAACAACCTGATTTGTCCAATTTCTTTTAAATACATCTTTACCGGATCATCTAACTCAAACCCCTTGCCAATTACTATCTCAGTCGGTAAATCTTTTTTGGAAATAACATCTATCCCTGTTTTTTTTCTTCTTCCTTTTTCCTCAGCAACCTCTCCCTCTTCTTTTTCTTCTTCATCAATCACATCCACTCCGGATCTATTAAGGGCATCATATAGGTCCTCAATCTTATTAATATTAAGTATTTCGTCTTCTAGATAATTTTCTATTTCCTGAAATGTAAGATAGTTTTTTTCTTTTCCTTTTTCAATTAAGCCTTCTATTTTATTTTTCTTTGCCATGCAAAACAGCCCCTTTAATCAATATTTATATTTACCCATCACCAAAATATAATTATACAAATGTTTTTATTTTATGCAAAACATTCTGATAATCCTGAAGCAGTTCAGGTTTAACTTCTTTATTAATAGTTTCCTCTTGTTTTATTTTAGTCTTTATACTATTTAGTCTTAACTGAAGCTTGTATTTTTTAATTGCATTTATTGAACGATTTACTGTATCTTCATCGAAATACACAACATCTTTTAATACAATCTGTGATAATAAATTAATTATTTTTTGATTTTCAAGTTTATCAATTATTTTCTGAATATTTACCTTCTCTCCATTTTCAAACAAATTTTTGATTACAGATATAATTTCTCTGTGTTCTGTTATTGTAAAGTCATCCACATTCAATTCTGAAAAGATTCTTTCAATGTCTTTTCCTTTATTTACCATGCTTCCAATTAATATTTTCTCGGCATTTATATGAGTTGATTCAGTAACACTCTTTGCTGATAGATTAGGCAAAGTTCGATTACCTCTTCGGAATCCTCTTAAATCTTTGAGAATAACTTCTTCATCCAATCCTAATCTTTCTGCAATTTTCTTTACTTCGGCATGTAATTCCAATTGACTATCAATATTAATTAAATCATTAAACATTCCCTTTACAATTGCTATTTTACCTTCACTGGTTTTGGGATTATACTGTTTCATTAATACTTCTAATTTATAATCGATTAAGGGTAGAGAATTATTAATAAGTTTTTCGAAGAAGGTTGATCCTCTTTTTAATAAAACATCAGCAGGATCACTGTCTACGGGTAAAGAAATTATTTTGATTTTTATTCCTGCCTTTTTTATTAAATTAAGGCTTCTCAGTGTAGCGTTTCTGCCTGCTGTATCTGAATCAAAGGCTATTACAACCTCATCTGCGTATCTTTTTATTAAATCAATTTGCTGGGTAGTTAAAGCAGTCCCCAATGCAGCAACTGTATTTTCAAAACCGTATTGATGTGCCATTAAAACATCTGTATATCCTTCCATAATAATAATCTGATTCTTCTGTCGTATACTTTTTTTAGCGTTGAATAATCCATATAAGTTTTTTCCTTTGCTGTAAACTGGTGTTTCCGGTGAATTAATGTATTTTGGTAGAGCATCATCCAGTACTCTTCCCCCAAAGGCAATGATTTTCCCCTGCAAATTACTAATTGGAAAGATAATCCTATTTCTAAAATAATCAATCACATTTCCAGTTTTTGTGCTTTTTACTGCTAAACCAGCCTTCAGTAAATCAGCATACTTAAATTTATTCTGGGTTAGATGTACAATTAAATTCTCATAACCTGGCAACGCATAGCCAAGGTTAAATTTTTCTATAATATCTTTTCTAAAATGACGACTAGTCAAGTACTGAAGGGCATTTTTACCATCTTGTCCAAATAATTTTTGGTGATAATAATTTGCAGTTACTTCATTTAACTGTAATATATTTTCTCGTTCTCTGTAAAAATTACTGTCTTGATTTTTTGAAGTAGGTAATTCAACACCGGCTTTTTCGGCTAATATCTTTACTGCTTCTGGAAAACTTACCTTCTCTATTTTCATAATAAAGCTAAAGACATTACCACCTTCTCCACAACCAAAACAGTGAAATATTTGCTTCTGGCTATCCACCATAAAAGAAGGAGTCTTTTCCTGATGAAAAGGGCATAGTCCCTTATATCCCTTCCCGCTAGGTTTTAAAGGTACATATTCTGAAATAATCTCAACAATGTCAAGTCTGTCTCTTATCTCATCCAGGATTTCTTCAGAATATTTCACAGTAGATAATCTCCTTTGCTTATAATTATAATATTTCAAAAAATGTATAGTATAACCATTAACTTAATCAAGTAATTTTATGTTTCCTCACTATATCTAATTACAACAAATTAACTTGAATATCCTCTTTTTATT
>CAYOLB010000106.1:0-1507 GCA_964404675.1 uncultured Atribacterota bacterium
AGCAGATTGAAGCTTTAAAAAAAATTGAAAAACTCAAAAATGATCCTGAAGCCGGTAAAAAATTAAAAGGACCCTTAAAAAATTTCAGATCACTAAAAGCCTGGCCATACAGAATAATATATCAATACTCTGAAGATAATAAGATGATTTTTATAAATGTAATCCAGCACAGGCAGAGTGTCTATAAATAATTTCTAAATATTTTTTTACTTTGATTACTACTACTCCATCCAAAATACTTTTTATCTGAATTACATCATAAATTAAAAACAAGGCTTGCAATATAAGAAACAGGCCATTTATTTATAGGAGATTTCTCCATTAATTACTTTGAATAAATTAATATATGAACATATGTAAAATAACATAAATATTTAAAAATAAACAGAGAAAATATTATATTTTTATTGATTTAAAATAAAGATTTTAACTGGTTGCTGAAGCCAGAGTATGCAGGTTTTAAAATTCTATTCTTATAATACTGCATCCAGAATAAATCTTATTCCCAGATAGAAAAGAAATAGACTGCAGGCTATAAGGATCCCGTTATAGACTTTCTGGTTGAAAAACCTTCTGCCTGTACTGATTAAGAGTCCTATGAAAAGATACCATATAAAATCTGCACTTATATGACCTGTATAAAACGCAGTAACACCTGAAATATCATATTTGACACTTTTAATTATAAATGCTGCTCCTATGGTAATCCACCATATGTACCAGTATGGGTTCATCAGGCTTACCAGCATTCCCTTAAGGATTTTTATTCCGCCGGATCTGACATTCATGGTCCTGGCGTGTATAATCGATTTAAAATCAATTATAAATCTTTTCTTTATTATAGATATTAATATATCGGCACCCAGGTAAAGCAGAAAAACTCCACCTATGATTCCAATTATTTTCGCTATCATAGGGTTTTCAAGATACCTTAACAGGCCCAGGAAAAAGGCGATGACAACAGCAAGTTCCAGAAGAGCATGGCCGACAACAATAAAAAGAGAAGTCCAGAAACCCTTTTTAGCAGTACTTGATATGACAAGCGTAAGCATGGGGCCGGGAACCAGGGCTCCGGAAAAAGCGACTATCATTGAACCAAAGAAGATTTCGAATATATCATTCATAGGTCCATTTGACTAGCGACTCTATTTTTTATTCTTCCTATCCTTTCAATTTCGCAGATGACTTCATCTCCTGGTTTAAGGAGTTTTTTGTCCTTCATGAAAATACCCACTCCTGATGGTGTGCCTGTTGAAACAAGGTCCCCGGGGTATAATGTGATAGACCTGGATATATATGAGATGAGTTCGTAAACTCCAAATATCATATCCGTTGTATTTCCATCCTGCCTTAACTGCCCGTTTACATAGGACCTGAGATTAATATTTAAAGGATTGCCAAAATCTTCATTTCTGATAATTGAAGGGCCTAAAGGGCCAAATGTATCAAAACTCTTTGCACGGTACCACTGGCTTTCATTCTTCTGTATATCCCTGGCAGTAATATC
>CAYOLB010000107.1:0-3155 GCA_964404675.1 uncultured Atribacterota bacterium
AAAGAATCCAAAGACCTTATCTGTGGAATTGAGTTAAGAGCAGAAGGGAAAAAGATTTCCTGGAATGTAGAAAGTTATCTCAATTCCCTGGAAAAGAACTTACAAAAATTATTCGAAGAAGTTGAAAGCCAACAAAATACTGACAACCAGGAAAAGAATAAGAAAGCTAATAAGGACGAAAAAGAGGGACAAGAAGGAGACTAACTTCTCCTGGAAAGAGATAAAATGGAAGAATTAATTCAAAATAAACATCTACAAAAATATATCAAAGAGACTTTTTCTAAGATGGAAAAGGTTGTAAAAAAACAGGAAACATCCTTTGATTTTCAGGAAATTGGAGTTATTACTTCGGTTGGCAAAAATATTGTGAAGGCAAATGGTTTACCAAATGTGAAATCCGGGGAGATTGTCCGTTTTAAAAAAGGGCAATTGGGCATGGTATTTAACCTTAATCCTGATAGTGTAGATATTATATTGTTAGATGAAGCAAAATCCATTGGTTCCAGTGATGAAGTGATGCGAACTGATAGAGTGATGAGTGTCCCGGTTGGGGAAGCGTTACTTGGACGTATTATTGATTCTGTAGGTAGGCCTCTTGACAATAAGGGTTCTATCAAAACATTAGAATATACCCCAATTGAACAGGATGCAGCGGCTATTATGGATAGGGATCCGGTGAATGTCCCTTTGCAAACCGGGTTATTAGTTGTTGATTCTCTAGTTCCGGTTGGCAGAGGACAGCGGGAATTAATTTTAGGTGACCGCCAGACCGGTAAAACAGCCATTGCGATAGATACAATTTTAAATCAGGAAAAAGGGGATGTTGTCTGCATATATTGTGCAATTGGGCAGCAAATATCTTCTGTTGCCCGGGTAATTTCCAGGTTAAAATCAGCTCAGGCGATGGATTACACTATCGTTTTAGTGGCCTCCGGTGATGAGGCGCCTGGACTTAATTATATTGCTCCATATGCTGCTACCAGCATTGGAGAATATTTTATGAGAAAGGGTAAGGATGTACTGGTTATTTATGATGATTTAACCCAGCATGCCCGTGCCTACCGTGAATTATCCTTATTAATGAGAAGACCACCGGCAAGGGAGGCATTCCCGGGTGATATTTTTTATATACACTCCAGGCTTTTAGAAAGAGCTACTCATTTAAAAAAAGAATATGGGGGAGGCTCATTGACAGCATTGCCGATTATTGAAACAGAAGCCCAAAATTTATCGGCGTATATACCAACTAATATAATATCCATTACCGATGGGCAAATATACCTTTCACCCCAATTATTCCAGGGAGGTATTTTGCCGGCAGTGGATGTAGGGAAATCAGTATCCCGTGTTGGTGGAAAAACCCAACTGGCAGCTTACCGTCAGGTAGTGGGTGATTTAAGGTTAAGTTATTCTCAGTTCCAGGAACTGGAGATTTTTTCCCGTTTTGGGACCCAACTGGATGAAAATACCAAAAAAACTTTAACCAGGGGCAGAAGGATAAGGGAAATATTAAAACAGAATCAATATGAACCCTATTCAGTTTTAGAGCAAATTATCCTTCTTTTAGCTGTTTCCCGTGGTTTGCTGGATGACGTCCCGGTGAGCAGGATCAACACATTTAAAAAGATCGTTAAAGAAGGGATTCAAGATAAATTTTCCGGGATTACCGAAAAGATTAACAATAATAAAACCTTATCTTCTGATGATAAAGAGAGATTGTCTTATTTTATTCAGGGGATAACTGATTCAATTGTAAAGGATACTGATTATGCAGATGCTGGAGACAATCCGCAGGAAAATTGAGAGTGCAGAAGATTTACACTCAGTAGTTAAAACAATGAAAGCCCTGGCAGCGGTAAATATCAATACCTATGAGAAGGCAGTTTATTCAATAAATTTCTACCATCAAAATATTGAAGCTGGCTTGCAGATAGTTCTCAAAAAAAACCCTGAGATTTTTAAGGCACCAGCAACTGACGATATTGAATCAATCGGCATCATTGTTTTTGGTGCACAAAGAGGAATGGCTGGTAATTTTAATACACCAGTCGTTAATAAGCTGGATTCCTGGATGAAAGAAAGGGGTTTTAAACAGCAGTCTTCAGTTAGTGCCTGCGTACTTGGAGATAGGATTTCAGAACTCTTGAAGGATATTGGAATTTCGACAAATTATAAACTTGATTTTCCAAATTTTCGCTACCACCTGGATGGCACTATTCAAGATGTACTTTTAATCATAGAAAAGTGGCGTTTTCAGAAAAATGTATCTCACATATATCTTTTTTACAATCGTCCAACAAGTGGTTCTTCTTTTAAACCGGGTTATTTTCAGTTATTTCCCTTAAATCCTGATTGGCTCAAACAATTGACTACTATAGCATGGCCTTCCCGTTCCATACCATTATATACCATTCCATCTGATACTTTATTTAACCTGATTATTCGTCAATATTTCTATATTTCGCTTTACAAGGCATTCATTGAATCGATGGCCAGTGAAAATGCCAGCAGATTGCTTGCCATGCGTAAAGCAGAACAGAATATCGAAGAACAGTTGGAAGAATTAGGTGCCCTGTTCAACAAACAGAGACAGGATTCAATTACAGAAGAACTACTGGACATTGTTGCTGGCTTTGAAGCCTTATCTGAATAATAGTATCTGTAATTTTTTATTTATAAAAAGCCAATTGGGTGAAGCATTGATTGATAATAAAAATAACAAAAGAGCAAAAGATTATAAAAAAAGTATTCAAATTACCGGGATGACCTGTATAAATTGTGCCCGACGAGTGGAAGAGAATCTTAAAAAAATAGAAGGAGTGCAATTTGCCTCAGTGAATCTGGCTACTGAATCAGCCTATCTGATTAGTGAGCGTGACCTATTATTTAAAGAAATCAAGAAGGCAGTGGAAAGTGCAGGATATGGCGTTACAGAAGACTTAAATGAAGATTTAGGCCAAAAGAGATTAAAAAAAACAAGGGAAAATTTATTCTTAGCCTGGACAATAACCCTTCCTTTATCAGTAATGATGCTTTTTCACATGTTCGGATATCATATTCCTGGTTTTGTCTGGATAGAAGTCCTGACAGTTGCCCTGGTTATTTTCTATTGTGGCCAATCTACCATTAAAAGTGCCTGGATTGCATTCAGGCAT
>CAYOLB010000108.1:0-3406 GCA_964404675.1 uncultured Atribacterota bacterium
CCGGATTTCCCCAAAGCTGTCCTGTTTTGCTAAAATAATCTGGAGGTACTCCAGCCACAAAAGAAGGGGTCTTGTTTTTGTCTAATTTAAATAATTCAGAATTAGACCAGACATCTGCACTGTTATGGGTAACATAAATAGGCATATCTCCAATTATTTTAATTTTGTCTGATATACAATAATTTTTTAGCTTATTCCATTGCTTGTAGAATAAGAATTGTACAATCTTTTGATTTTTAATTTCTTTTTCCATCTTTTTAATTGATGATTTTAGATTACTTTTGTTACGTTCTTTTATTTTGTCAGGCCATTCATTCCATTGCTGTTTTGGAAATTGATGACACAATACTTTAAAAAGCACATAATCATCCAGCCAAGAGGATTGATTTTGACAGAAAGATTTAAATTCATGTTGAAATTTAGTTGTCATGTTGAAATTTTCACATGCCTTGGCAAGCATTTTTCCTTTTAATAGATGTACTTTAGAGAAATCTATATAAATACTATCTGGTAGATAGTAATTTTCTAAATCAACCTTAGATAATAAACCGTCTTGGTAAAGTATTACTGGACTTATAAAAAGGGCATTACCGGCGAAAGCAGAGCAAGAATAATAGGGTGAATTGCCATGTTCTAATTCAGTAGGATTTAAAGGTAATATTTGCCAGTAATGCTGGTCATTCTTTTTTAACAGCTCTACAAATTCATATGCTCTAGGACCAAAATCTCCTATGCCAAATTTTGATGGCAAAGATGATATATGCATTAATATGCCGCTGCTACGATCAATCTTCATTCTTACTTCTCCTTATCTGATAGAATTACTGCTACTGGAAAATATTTTAAAATATTGCCTACCGGTGTTAATTTAGCTAATCTGACAGTTTTTTTGCTGATAAATTCTGAACCTGTATATCCAATATTTTTTGGTAATGCCACAACAGTATTTTCCCAGATATCAGTGCCGAGAGGGAATTGATTAATTTGCACTAAGCTTGTGCAAAAACGAGGCACAAGACTGATAATAATCTTGTTATTATAGGTTCTCATGTAAGAAATAATATTATTTTTATATTTCCCGTGAACGGGAAGGGGAACAAAAGAGCTTTTTAAAAAGAAATCCTGTTTCTTGTTTCTTAATTTTAATAATTGGTAGATTAAAAATAATTTAATTCTTCCATCTCCCGGATTATGCATTAATTCCTTTAAGAAATAAATGTAGTTTTCATTGTTTTCTATAGAGGTTCTTATATTCTGTAATAACTTTATTCTATGATCATAATTAACGGGTTGCCTGTTATCTGGATCAACTAACCGAAAATCCCATAATTCCGAACCCTGGTAAAAATCGGGAATTCCAGGACAAGTCAATTTAAGCACAACTTGAGAAAGCGAATTAAATAAACCATAATAAGATATATATTTCTGAAAATCACAAAGGTCATTTAGAAATGTATTATTTTCCTTTTTCAAAATATCTGCAACAAAGGAGGTCAATATTGTCTCATATGGTTGATAGGGATTCAGCCAACTTGTATAAATCTTTGCCTCTCGGGCAGCTTTTATTAAATAATTTTGGATTCGTTCAATATAAGCTTCATTTATGCCAATTAAGCCTGAAAAAGGGAGAGTACCGATTAATGTTTGATAGAGAAAGTATTCCATATTATTATCAGGAAATAGTAAGTATTTTTCTTTTACCTTTTTTGATAAGTTTAATTGGTGCCAGTAAGTAAGTTTTTTCTGCCAGCATTCAGGAATTTCTGAAAGAACATTGATCCTGGCCCTGACATCTTCTCCTCTTTTGGTATCATGAGTTGTACTGGCATTCATGGAATAAGGCCATTTCTGTTCTCTCTTTTTTAAGAAGGCATAAAATTTATTTTTGTTTATTCCAAAATTTCCCGGTTCGCCACCTACTTCGTTTAAGGATAACAAAGGGTGATAGCAGTAAAGCAATGTATCCTCCATTCCTTTAGCCATTAAAGGTCCGGTAAATTGCTGTAACCTCATTACCAGCCAAATCGCACTTTTTCTTTCTAATTCATTCAAATTTTTATTTAGCAGATTTAGTAGCAGGGTAGAAATAAATTGTAATTCAGCGTTTAATTCCGGGTTAACTTGTTTTGTGTAATTAATAATTTGCAACAGCTGATTTATATCTTTTTTCTTTACAGAGGTTTGACTGATATAAGTTCGATAACAGGGCAGACTAATCATAATTTCCTGTAATGCCTTTAACAATTTTCCCCAGTTTATAACTGGATAGCGGTTTTTGTGAAATTGCTGATGATATTCATAAAAGAAATTAGTTATATTTCTCAAATCACCATACATTTGCTGTTTCAAGATAAGCTTCTTTTTCTTTCTTAACAGCTGTGCAATATCATACTGTTTACCAATAAAAGAAAGATAGCAGTTAAAAAATTTTCCTTTATTTCTCTTCAGACAGAATAAGTTATTGACATAGTAGAGGAAATCATATCCGGTGTTCCCTTCTGTTGAAAAGCTCACAGGGAGTATTTCCTCAGGTTTTAATATTTTTTCTACAACTATATAAGTATCTGCTACCCCTTTACGCAGTCGATCCAAATATTTTTTAGGATTAAACAACCCATCCAAATGGTCGACTCTCAAACCATTGATGTTTCCCTGGAGAACCTCCTTTAGAATAAGTTGGTGTGCAGAGTCAAAAACATTTTTCTTTTCTATTTTTAAGCATATAAGCTCATTGATACTGAAGAATCGGCGATAATTAATTTCTTTTCTGCTGTCTTTCCAATAGACAGGTAAATAATTCTGGGCCATTAACAGTCTTTGCCAGAAATGATAGCTGAACTTGTAGGAATTCTTATTTACCTTATCCAGAATCCATGAAATTTTGGCAGAATCCTTTGCGGGATAAGTGCTACGTTCTTCAGCTCGCACAAGATTTAAAAAGAATGATAGTATTTCCTGAAAATTATCTTGTTTGAGGGGAAGGGAAAAATTATGATAATTAACCAAGAATTTATCGTCTTCATAGGATAGTTGCATCAAACCTTCCTGTATGCAATCTTCTAATGGCTTTTCCAGAAAAGGGAATAACAATTTACCTTGTAATTTTTCATCTTTGTGTTGCCAGTCAATATCAAAATAGTCAGCACAAGTTGATTTGTTGCCGTTTTTCAGGACATCATGCAGAAAAGGATTGGTAGTGTGATATGCCATATGATTAGGCACAATATCTTGTAACCAGCTCATCTGGCTATTTTCAATCTGTTGGATTAATTGCTGGAAGTCTTTTTCTCCTCCTAATTGCGAGTCTATCCTGCTAAAATCAATCATATCATATCCATGCTGGCTACCACTTCGTGATTGTTGAATTGGTGAGCCATAGATAGTAGTGATACCTAATTCCTTGAAA
>CAYOLB010000109.1:0-9202 GCA_964404675.1 uncultured Atribacterota bacterium
AATTATGATGATAAGTTTACTTAATTACAAGAATTATTTTTTTAAAAATATTAGAAAATAATTTTTGATGAAATTGGTTTTTATATTTTAACAATGAAAGGATAGTTATTCAATATGGTAGTTAAGATGAGCGAAAAAGCGATGAAGATGAAGACGTTAATTAAATCAATCTGGGTATTTAATTGGTTTAATTCTTGCGGTTTTGCTGAATTAGTCCCGGTTGTTGGTTCAAGATGGGATATGGAGAGGTTTGGAATGATTATAACCGGAACACCTCGCCATGCAGATGTACTGTTCATTGCTGGGTACCAGACTTTTAAATCAATCAAGAAAGCACAGTTTATCTATGAGCAAATGCCAGATCCCAAGGCAGTAATTGCCCTTGGTGCCTGTAGTATGACGGGTGGGATTTATTGGGATTCTTACAATACAATAAAGAAATTGGATGATTATATACCTGTGAATATTTATATTCCAGGGTGCCCACCGCGCCCTGAAGCGGTTTTTGAGGCAGTTGCAAAAATATTCCAGCATGTAGGGGAGATGAAATAAAATGGATAAAACTTTAAGCAAAGAAAAGGAAATACTGGAGAAAATAAAAGATAAATTTAAATGCGAAGGAAATATCCAAAGAGAAAAAAGAGTCTGGGTATCTATTAATGATAAGGATGATCTATTAGCATGTTCTAGATGGTTAAAAAAAGAAGGATTTATTCATCTATCAGCTATTTCAGTCAGTGATTGGCTAGAAGAAAAAAAGTTCAAGCTGGATTATATTTTATGGTCTTTTCAAGATAAAATAGTCCTTGTTTTGACTGTTAAGATAAATCGCGAAAAACCGATTATAGATTCAGTACTTTCTGTTTGGGGTAATAACGCCCAAGCTCATGAGAGAGAAGCATGGGAATTTTTTAGAATTGACTTTGAAGGGAATCAGAAATTAATTCCACTGTTTACTGATGATTGGCAGGGTCCTCCCCCTTTTAGGAAGGACTTTGATTGGCATAAATACGTAAGAGAAAATTATTATAATAAGGAAGATGAAAGAGATAGGGGATATTATGAAGATTAATCAAGAATTTACCCGATTAAGTAAAACTGATGATTATGATATGTATTTTGGACCATGTCATCCCGGGTCTGCTAATTTCGGTGTTAAAATAAAGCTAAAAGGTGAAAAGATTATTTCTGCTCTTTCTGACCCTGGATATCTTCATCGTGGTTTTGAAAAGTTAATGGAATACCGGTTACCACTTCAGAATTCCATGCTTTCTGACCGTATTTGCGTTTTAGAATCATTGGCATGGGAATTGGTTCACGCTGAAGCGATGGAAGAATTAATGGGTTTGGAAATTCCGGAACGGGCTAAATATATCAGGGTAATTATGGCTGAACTTTCCCGGATCCAGTCTCACATGATTTGGTGGGGTTCATTTTCCGCAGGAATAGGCTTCGATACGGGCTTTAAAATTAGTTTTGGCTATAGGGATTATATCCTGGATTTATTTGCAGAAATTACAGGTGGTAGAGTATACCCAGCTGGATATATCTGTCCTGGGGGTGTAAGAAGAGATTTTCCTGAAGGAATGGAGGAAAGGATCGAGAAGGTTTTAGATAAATCAGAGGAATTAGTGAAATATATGGAAGTTGAAAATCCAACATTTAAAGCCAGAACCAAAGGAATTGGTGTTTTAACATTGGATGAAGCTATCAGTTTGGGGGCAACCGGGCCAGTATTGAGAGCATCTGGGTTAAAAATTGATTTACGAAAAGATGATCCTTATGAGGTATATCAAAAATTTAATTTTGAGATTCCGGTTAGGGAAGAAGGAGATGTGTATGCACGTTTCTTGATTGGCTTAGCTGAAATGAAAGAATCCATTAAGATTATAAGACAAGCAATACAATCTATTCCTGAAGGTGAATTTATTCTTCCTAACTTCAAGAAACCAAAAATCAATATGAAAATTAATGAGGGTGAAGTGTATGTCCATAATGAAATTGCAAGAGGAGAAGGAGGCATGCATGTTATAAGTAATGGCGGGAAATATCCCTATAGGATTAAAGTTAGAGGTCCAAGTTTTTCTCATATGATTCCGGTACTGGAATATGTTTTAAGGGATGCAGATATAGCAGATATTCCTGCCATATATTGGAGTTTAAATGTTTGTCCGGCAGATTTAGATAGATAAAAAGTATTAAGATATTAAATTTATCAAAGAAAGCAGGCTAATTAAATTGGATATTATTTTTTCTTTATTTAAAAATTTATTTAGTAAACCAATGACAGTATGTTTCCCTCATCAAGCAATAGAAATACCCAAAGGCTATAGGGGAGAACATCTATATGACAGGGATAATTGCATATCTTGTGGTTTATGTGCTAAGATATGCCCTGACAGAGCAATAGAAATGGTCGAGGCACCTGATGAATATGTTGAGGATTACCCCAAAAAATACCCCAAAATAGATTTAGGAAAATGTTGTTTTTGTGGTTTTTGTGAAGATATTTGTCCAAAAGGGTGTTTAAAATTAACTGAAAATTTTTATCTTTCAACTTTTGACAAAAACTCAGTTATAAAAAGGCCTTTTTCGTCAACTAAAGAAAATAAATAATAGAAGCGTAATGATAAAAATTTTTGAATATTTATGCTTATTTCGATATAGTTTTAGATATGATAATTTTGTAGAACATATACTAAATATTAATTGAGGATGTATAGATGAAATTATTGATGATTTATGCAGAAAAATTTGCTTATCAGACTCGCACAAAGACATTGGAATCAGTCGAACAATACCAGGAAGACAAACAAGTGGAAAATGTACTAGCTGGATTTATACAGGTAGAAGAAGAGGATGAAGAAAAGATCAGCAAAGTTGAAACGAAACTTATTAAGAATTTAAAATGGGCAGCTAAGAAAAACAATACTAACTGTATTGTGTTACATTCTTTTGCCCATCTTTCTCTAAGTAAAGCTACTCCGGAAATTACCAAAGAAATATTTGATAATGCTGAAAAGAGACTAAAAGATGCAGATTATGAAGTACATCAGACACCTTTTGGTTATTTTTTAGACCTTGATTTAAAGGCCCCAGGTGAGTCCTTAGCCAGGGTATTTAAAGAATTTTAAATAATATTAGAAAAATCTAAGAGTGTAATTTACAAGTAATTAAGAAAGTAAATCAGTATTAGAGGATCTCATTTATTAGGTGAGGTAGAGTAGAACAGCCAAGAAGTGAGATATACTTCCACCTAAGACAAATAAATGCCAAATAGCATGATGGTAACGTATTTTTGGTGCAAAAAAGAAAAACATTCCCGTTAAATAAAATAATCCTCCTACAATAATCCAAACAAACATATTTATTGAAATAGACATAAGAAGCGGTTTAATGGCAACAAGAATTAGCAATCCCATTACAACATAAAGAACTACTGAGATAACCTGGGTTTTTTGAAAAAAGAAAGCCTTCATTGATATGCCTGTTAAAGCAATCACCCAGACTAGTCCAAAAAGTGTCCATCCCCATGAACCATGCAGAGAAATAAGGGTTATTGGAGTGTAGGAACCAGCAATTAAAAGAAATATTGCTGAATGATCAAATTTCTGAAAAATCCTTTTTATGTTGGTATCTGGTAAACCATGGTAAATAGTAGAAGAAAGATATAGAAGTATCAAACTTGTACCATAAATACTAAAACTTATTATTTGCCAGATGTTGCCTTTTGTAATAGCCAGAAAGAGAAGAATGACAAGCCCAATAATGCTTAATATTGTTCCAATTCCATGAGTAATTGTATTAGCTTTTTCCTGATAAGCCATGTTCATGGATGCCATGGCAGCATTTTCCAGCGCGTGTTCTACCAGGTTATTCTTGAATTCTATTAGGTTTTTAATGCTCATAATTAATAATTAGTCTACTTTTTTGTCGAATTATGTTTTTATAACAGAAAAGAGTATAAAAACTCATTTGTTATATATAACCGCAAATATTATATCACAATAGCAAGTGGCAGTAAATAATTAATCATAAAAAATCATAAATATTTACTATATAATTACATACGATGAAGTTAGTATTATTCCTAAGTCCCCTGGAAAAATAATATTAGCTAATTTAAGCTTAGGCCAAGTTTTTACGGTACTGATAACGTGAATTGTGATCCAGAATTTTTTTCCTTAGCCGGATACTCTTCGGAGTTATTTCTATCAATTCATCATCTTGTATAAATTCTAAAGCCTGTTCAAGTGTAAAGTCCTGAGGCTTTTCTAAGCGCAATGCTTCATCAGACCCACTTGCCCGCATGTTGGTAACATGTTTTTTCTTATTAACGTTTACTTCCAGGTCGTTATCTCTTCTGTTTTCTCCAACAATCATTCCCTGGTATACTTTGGTTGCAGGTCCAATAAATAAGTTGCCTCTGCCCTGGGCATTGTAAAGACCATATGTGCTGGAAATGCCATCTTCAAATGCAATCAATACACCCTTAGATCGGGATGGTATATAACCCTTATATGGTTGGTATTCGAGGAACACATGATTCATTATTCCCTTGCCTTTTGTCAGGGTCAGTAATTCACTGCGAAACCCAATTAAGCCCCTTGCAGGTATCTGAAATTCCAAACGGAGTTGATCAGAAGAAAAATCCTGCATATTAACCAATTCTGCTCTGCGAATCCCACAAACACGCATGACTGTGCTCAAATATTCTTTTGGTATATCACAGGTCATTAGTTCTACTGGCTCATATTTTTTGTTATTAATGTATCGAAAAATAACTCTTGGTTTGGATACCTGAAATTCATAGCCTTCTCTTCGCATTTTTTCAATGAGGATAGAAAGGTGCAATTCTCCTCTCCCAGATACACGTAAAGTATCCATTGCCTCTGTTTCTTCAACTTTCAAACTGACATTAGTGTCAATCTCTTTAAAAAGTCGTTCTCTTAGATGTCTGGAAGTAACAAAACTTCCTTCTCTCCCGGCAAATGGACTATCATTCACTTTAAAGTCAATAGTAAGAGTTGGTTCATCAACAACAATACCCAATAGAGCTTCTGGGTTATCCTGTTCTGCAATGGTTTCGCCTATATTTGCTTCTTCAATTCCTGACAATGCTACAATCTCTCCTGAAAATGCTTTCTTTGTTTCAATTCTATCTAATCCTTCAAATATATATAACTTGACTACTTTGCCCTTGATATGTCTATTATCACGTTTAATCAGGGTAACATTTTGACCCTGCTCGATTTTTCCACCTACAATTAAACCTACAGCTATTCTACCTACATAATCATCATAGTCCAGGTTGGTTATGAGCATCTGAAGATTTTGTTTATTGTTTATAACCGGAGAAGGTACATTTTTTACAATAGTTGAAAATAATATTTCCAAATTTTTTTCCAAACAATCTGGTGAAAAACCAGCCAAACCTTCTTGGGCTGATGTGTAAATTACCGGAAAATTGATTTGTTCATCATTAGCACCTAATTCAATAAACAAATCATAAATTTCATTTAGAACTTCTTCTGGTCGGGCATTGGCACGGTCTACTTTGTTTATTACGACAATCGGAACTAAATTGAGTTCCATGGATTTGCGTAAAACAAATCGAGTCTGGGGCATAGGTCCTTCAAAGGCATCAACAATTAAAAGAACACCATTAACCATTCGAAGTATTCTTTCTACTTCTCCACCAAAGTCTGCATGCCCAGGAGTATCGACAATATTAATTTTAAAATTATTCCAATATATAGAGGCATTTTTAGAAAAAATGGTTATACCTCTTTCTTGCTCCATATCATTGGAATCCATTATTCTTTCTTTAACCTTCTGGTTTTCCCGGAATGTCCCACTTTGTTTTAGCATAGCATCAACCAGTGTTGTCTTTCCATGATCGACATGGGCTATCAGGGCGATATTTCTTAAGTCATTATATTTCATTGATTAACCTTTTATATTATATGTAATATTTTATTTAAAAACTGTAATTAAAAAACAGAGAAATACTATCACAATGAAGCTGATAAGTAAAGAAAATATTATTCCAGCTGCTATTTTAACAGGTTCTGCAAATTTTCTACCTTAAAAAATCAATTTTTTTATTGACATGGGGTAATTTTTATGCTAATTTAACTTTTAATAATAAATATAAAAATCCAAAAGAGGACTAATCAGATGCTAAGGAAACAGAGCCAAGAAATATTTAACTTTAATTTTAACTATTATTATTTCTATTTTATTGGCGATGTTTATGCCTTAGTATCCTAACATAAACAAGTATTAACAAAACAGATACCATAGGCATGAACATCTAAGATGCCTATGGTATCTTTATATGTAGCTATAAGCATATAAAGGGCTATAGGTTTTTTATTACCTATAGCCCTTTTTTTATTATTCATTTTAGTATTAAGCAGAAAAAAATAGTAAAGATTTGAAACTAAGAATTTTATTAAAGGAGGACAAAAATTGTCAGTAAGGGGTATAAGAGGAGCGACAACTGTCAGCGAAAATAGCCGAGAATCGATATTAGAAGGTACGCGAGAACTGCTGCTTACTATGCAGGACACTAATAATGTAAATACCCATGATATTGTCAGTATTTTTTTCAGCATGACCTCAGATCTGAATACTGCTTTCCCTGCAGAAGCAGCGAGGCAGCTGGGTTGGAATAAAGTGCCTCTTTTCGGCATGCAAGAGGCAAATGTAATTAAGAGTTTAAAAAAATGTATCCGGGTACTTATCCAGCTGAACAGTAATAAATCTCAATCTGATTTTAGACATTGTTATTTAAATGACGCCAAAATTTTAAGAAATGATTTAAATTGAAAAAAGAAAGGAAGGATAAAAATGGTATTAGTAATGGATGCGCGTTCTGATGAGAAAAATTTAAGTAGAATTACTGATAAACTGAAAGCTATGGGCTTTGAACTACAAATTAGTAGAGGTAAAGAAAGGATTGTTATTGGAATTATCGGTGATACAAGAAAATTAATAACTTTTCCATTTAATTCTTATCCAGGGGTGATAGACGTTCTGAAGGTGCTAAAACCTTATAAACTTGCTAGCAGGGAATTTAAAGAATTATCAACTATAATCAGGATTAATGATGTCTCTATTGGTGGTAAACAAGCGGTCCTTATGGCAGGTCCATGTGCAGTGGAAAGCGAAGAGCAAATATTTGAGATTGCCCATAAGATAAGTCATCTTGGCGTTAAAATTCTTCGCGGAGGAGCTTTTAAGCCCAGAACATCCCCTTATAGTTTTCAAGGACTTGGAGAGCAAGGGTTAAAAATGATGAGTGAGGCTGCTAAAAAACATGAGTTATTGGTTATTACCGAGGTAATGTCTATTGAGCAAATTGATATGGTTGCCCAATATGCAGACATAATTCAAATTGGTGCCAGGAATATGCAAAATTTTATGCTATTAAAAGAACTAGGTAAAATAAGAAAGCCCGTAATGTTAAAAAGAGGAATGTCATCAACAATCGAAGAATTCTTGTTATCAGCAGAATATATTTTATCCGGAGGAAATAATAGGGTAATATTATGTGAAAGAGGCATTAGGACATTTGAAACCTATACCAGAAATACCCTTGATTTAAGTGCTATCCCTGCAATAAAAGAGTTAAGTCATTTACCGATTATTGTTGATCCCAGCCATGCCACTGGCAGAAAAGAGTTAGTTAGTCCAATGTCCAAAGCGGCTCTAGCAGCAGGTGCAGATGGGCTGATTATTGAGGTACATCCTAATCCAGAAGAGGCATTAAGTGATGGAGCTCAGTCTCTGAATTTAGACGATTATGAGAAATTAGTATCAGAGTTAGAGGTTGTGGCACAAGCGGTTGGTAGAGGTTTAGAGTGTCGTTGTACACCCGTTTAAAACTTATGAAAGGATAATACAGATTGAATATTGTCATTGAGGGTAATAGAAAAAAGAAAATTCAGTGCAATCTTACTGTGCCAGGTGATAAGTCAATCACCCATCGCGCCATTATTTTAAGTGCTATTGCTCAGGGAGAATCAAGAATCAAAAACTTTCTGAATGGAATGGATTGCAGAAATACCTTATTATGCATGCGAGATTTGGGTGTTAGCATTGATGAAACAGAACATTTATTAAAGATAAGCGGAAAAGGATTTCATGGTTTAAAAAATCCTCAAGAGGCGCTCGATGTGGGTAATTCCGGGACAACGATAAGGCTACTTTCCGGATTGCTGAGCGGACAAAAATTCAATAGTGTTTTAGACGGAGATAAATCTATTAGAAAAAGACCTATGCAGAGGGTTATCCAGCCACTTTCACAGATGAATGCAAAAATAAAAGGTGTGTTTCACGAAGATTTTGCCCCTTTGAATATTACTGGAAATCAAAAATTACGGGGAATCGATTATACCTTGCCAGTGGCTAGTGCCCAGGTTAAATCTGCTATCCTTCTGGCGGGGTTATATGCCAATGGAGAAACAATTATCAGAGAAAGGCAGGTAACCAGGGATCATACTGAACGGATGTTAAAATTAATGCAGGCAAATATCCTGGTTTCTCCTGATCATAAGATCAGTTTAGTCCCCGGTAAAGAATTAAAGAGCATAGAAATTGATATTCCTGGAGATATCTCATCTGCGGCCTATTTCTTAGCACTGGGAAGTGCCAGAGAAGATTCTGAAATAATAATAAAAAATGTAGGGACCAATCCAACTCGTACCGGGTTTTTAGAAGTCTTACGGGGTATGAATGCCGATGTAAAAATCGTGAATCAAAGAGTAGTTTCCAATGAACCCAGAGCGGATATATCTATCAAAGGGACCTCTTTAAAAGGAATACGGATTGATCAAAGGATAATTGCCAATATTATAGATGAATTACCTTTGGTAGCTGTTCTGGCAACTCTTGCCCAGGGAGAGACTATAGTTAAGGATGCCCGGGAGCTGAGAGTCAAAGAGAGTGATAGAATAAAGGCTATTGTAGAAGGTTTATCCAGAATGGGGGCTAATATCATAGAAAGAGAAGACGGCTTTGAAATATTAGGTCCAACTGATTTATTCGGAAATGAAGTGAATAGTTATAATGACCATCGTATTGCTATGTCATTGGCGGTTGCGGCATCTCATGCAACTGGAAAGACAATCATTAAAGGTGCAGAATGTATGAATATTTCTTATCCCGATTTTATGCCTGCCTATCAGAAGATAAT
>CAYOLB010000110.1:0-6188 GCA_964404675.1 uncultured Atribacterota bacterium
TAACAATCATAAAATAACGGAGGATTAGAAAATGAGTAATGAACAAGGTTTTAAAGAAATTTTAGGCGATACCTGGAGAGAGTATTTTTCAAAGGAAGAAACAATTAAGGATATACTCAAGACTGTGGATATGAAAGATTATGTTTTAAAGAATATCGTCACAAGATATGCAATTGATGATGACCAATTGGCCATTACATCAACCCTTAAAAATACCAATACCTCTCGTTTAGAAAAGATACTTATCGATGTCAAAACTGGCTTTCCAACCTGGGAGCAGATGATGGATGTGGTCTATAACTTTGGATCTGACTGTGATACGAAAATAGTAATCGTTGATGGAGCAGACAATCCGAATGATTACGGTAACTTCATGAATATTGGGTTTGGTTTTTCTACAATTCTCAGTGATTCAGGGGTAAAAATCTATATCCTTGTAGCAAAGGCTTCAGGGGAAAACGGAGAACCATTTGAATATGAGGTTATTTATGAGCCCTCTACACTTAGTAGTTGGCCGTATCCGGATATACCTCCACAATGGAAATTCGAGCAGGCCGAGTTTTGGACCCTGTATTTTTCTGACATTCTGGGATATGAACTTCCGTCCTCACAAGATCCAGACTATTGGCTTGATTATCAATATTGTGATCATGACGGAGGTTTTGCATTTTGCCCTGAGTGGACGGATAAGGGACTGTTTGTTCATGCAACTGCTCAATGCAATGAAGCCTTAGAGGAGATAGACTCGTTACGGAAAAACAGGTTTGGAGAAATCCGTGACCACTACAAAGGCTCAACGGTGAGTATTCAAAAGAAAAAAAGGGTACCGTATAGAATATCCCTCAAAGTATCTGATACTCCTTTCAGGGATGTTATTCTTTCTACTGCTAATGAAAAGAGCGATTATGCTGATAAACTCCATTATTCCTTGCGGGAATTCCGTAAGTATATTATGTGGCTCATTGATGGTACGGAGGAAGACGAACACGTGCCATTAGTTTGGAATATGTAATAGTAAACCTTTTAACCGGAAGGTCGGCTCGGTCTTGGTATCGGGGCGGCCTTTCACTTTCTTTCCCTGTTTTACCCTCACGTTTGATGCAATCATACCATAGTGATTCTGGGAATTAGCCCAGTCAATATAATTATTCCAACAGTCGGAGTTCAAACCTGAAATATTTCGTACGGTGTTAAGGTGTTAAGGCGATTTTGGGGGTTTGGGGTAAAATTTTTATGGATTGTTGGACAAGCAATATAAACAAGAGCTGGGCTCTCAGTTAATATCAGTCAATTTCAAAGCTTTATTTAGTCACTTTCTGTGTGAAATTTTTTAGGATTGCTTTTTTAATCAAAAGGGGCTAAAGCTAATTTCAATATAAGGAAGGATTTGTATCATATGAATTTATCAAACTTGTGTATAATATTTGAAAATGAGCGGTATCCAGTCAGGATTATCAAAAAGAGCAAATCGGACAGGAAGAGGTGCAGCGACTTGCTATTAACCTATTCTATTATTTTTACTCTTTGGCTTGCATTGATTGTAGCACCTGTTAAGGCAGATGACCGTACCTTTCAATCGCCTATGGTGGCAAAAAATTGGATTACTACAGAACAGATCGCTCCAGGTGAAGCAAAAAAAGCTTTTGACGATTATCTGGTTAAACTGAGAAATGGAAAAGTGTCAGAGGCAATTGATATGTATTTTGACGCTATGACATATGTAAAATTATCATTTTCTCATTATCTATTGACCCTGAATCACAATGAATTAGAAGATTTAAAAAAGGAATTCGTCAAATATATGAAAAAAATTACAAATATGCCGGAAATCAAAAATCTAAAACATAAGATTACCGGAGAAAGAATAAATTCTGATGGTTTTGCTGAGGTTGAATACCTTGATGCATACGGCACTTCATTTGAGATGAAGCATACAGCCATATTCAGGAAAGTTAATGGAAGATTACTATATTTTGATATGCACCGCGAAGGCAAATCAATGCCAAAGATGCTTGGGAAATTGTATTCACAATACTCTGGGGAAATGTTACCATTAGCTTTTGTTAAAGCTCTCAATGATTAGCTATCAAAAGTTCAATAGAAACACTTAAGGTTTTACAGCTTTCTTTTAAAAGTGATAAAACAATTGATAAAAATTGATAGCTCTATGTCAACTATGACTTTGCACAAAAATAAAAGTACAACCTTTTGAACAACGCTAACTTATTAAATATATTTCGTAGTATTAAATATTAACTATTCAGTAAAGTTCCCACCGTTGAGGAATTGGACAACTAATAATTCATAGGAAGTGTAACTTTTAATTCCAATATCTGTTTAATATTGTGTTTAGTAAGTGTTAGTGGTACTTAAATATGAAAGATGAAGCTGAAAAATATATTACGGCCCTTGCAAATACCATTGAATCTGCTTCTCTTCATTTCGATATTTGGTGGGTGTATAAAGAACAGGAAAGCCGTTTAAAATACGTCGACACTCTTAATAACTATTTGAATTTTTTTCAAACATCCCTTCAAGCTCATTTCATAAGTATTGTTATCGAATTGTATAAAATTTTTGAAACGCGAAAAGAAACCATTAATTTTTCGAGACTCATTAAACTAATAGCCAGGGATAACCTCCTTGAACCAGATACCCTCAGTAAAATTCAAGCCAATAAGAAAGTAATAAAGGATTTGTGGAGAAAAATTGCGATTCTACGCTCCGAATTGTTTGCACATATCAGCATTGATTTATCATACAATGAGATTTTTCAGAAGGCAGATATTACACCGAACCAACTTAAGGATTTGATTGAAAAATCAAAAAATCTTCTTAATCAAATTTTAGAAAGCCTGGATAAGAACACCTACTCCTTTGAACTTGAAGCCACTGAAGATACTGTCCGTGTTTTAGAGAATTTAAAACATATTAAAAAAAATAATTCTCTCTAATATTTTGCTGGGGAACAGGAAAGTGAAATTATAAATAGACTTTTCACCTAATCCATTCAAGGGAAATTAATAACACTCAAAATTTACATAAAAATAGTATGGAAGTAAATGATAAGCATATAACAGCATCAACAAAAAAGAGGAAATGGTGGCTGGCGCTTCTAATAAATTTTTTTATTCCTGGTCTTGGGCAGGTGTACAATGGGCAAATGAAAAAGGGAATTTTTTTTTCTGTTCTTTTTGGCAATACCATTTATCCTTTTTTATTGGTATTTATTTTAGTTAGGATAAAGCTTCCATATCCATTTAATCTAATCATAGTAATTTTATTTGTAATCTATATCTATATAGATGTTATTAAAAATGCCTTAAGCCAAAGAAAAGGCTATGTATTAAAGCAATATAATCGCTGGTACTTCTATTTAATATACACCGTATTATTTTTGACATTAACAATTAATGTAAGAACATATGTTGGGGAGATGTATAAAATCAGATATGTAGATAAAGAGAGTTGGATGGCAAATACAATTTTAAGAGGTGATTGGTTTTTGCTTGATAAATTGACTTATAAATATAATTCACCTAAGGCAGGAGATATTATAATCCATAAAGGGCCTGGCAATTTAAATTATATTAATCGTTGTATAGCTACAGAGGGAGCTACTGTAAAAATTATTGATAAATATCTTTATGTTAACGACAAACTAAAAATAGAACCTTATGTTAAATTTGTTAATGCAGAAACTAATAGAAATAATTATGGACCTGTGTTAATTCCGGTAGGGCATATATTTGTTTTAGGCGACAACAGAGACATAAGCCGTGAAGATAGTCGCTATTGGGGGCTAGTATCAATAAAAAACGTTATAGGCCAAGCAAAGCTGATTTATTATTCATTTGATTATGAAGCGAATCGCATCAGATGGAAAAGAATTTATCAATATATACAAAACTAAATTTCCTTTTGTTTTTATACAGCGACGTACAAAGATCTGGTAACATGTAAATGTATCATACTAATTGATTAATAATCTGATTAATATCGTATTTTTCAAAAAATTGTGTGCTGAGGTCAATTGCTTTCGTTATGTATTTTATATCCATAGGGTGCCTAAAAAGTTCAGCAATATTTTTTCCGAATTCCCAAAGAACAGTATTTTTTAAACTATCTCCATCTTTATTAAATAATCCTTTGCATTGACCATATTGTTCCCCCATAAAATTTAAGCCATCAATAATTGTATACCAAAGCTTCTTCGTGTCAGGTACCGTGTGTGTTTTGTTCATTAATGAAACAAGGTTATCTGCAATACATTTAACAATATTGTTCATTAACTGAGACCTCATGGAATCATCAAGAAAATTATGAGATATTCTATCGATTACGTGATTGTATAAGAATGTGAATTGTAAAGCAATAGCAAGCTGATTCTCATAATCGTTGTTAAACTCATTTTTATTATCATCATCTAAAAAAGTAATAAAGGCTTCGGCTTGGGTTGCAGACTCGGTCATAATTATATGGCAAAGAACCTGTGCAACATTGTTGATTGATGCAGAACCTTTATTAAATTTACCAAAAAATCCCAATGGGTTATGCCTCATAAAAGAGTTATGATGTTAGTAATATCGGCTTACTAAATGATGTAGTTATAGTGTTTGGTCAATAACGTCAAGCGATAAAGAAGTTATTGGAGTACAGAATACTTTACCGTCTTGCTAAAGTCCTCCAAAAATATAGGAAAATCAAATAAAGGGAATTTGAAAAAACGATGAAATTTCAGCATACTTTATAGTGCTCAAATAAATTGATAGACTTTTGTTTATATGAACTAAGGCACTAATTAATAGAATAGTATTAAATCGTTACTATGCCTTTTGATTATGTGAATCTTGTCAAAAAATAGAGTTTTCCAAATGCCAGAGAAAATATTCTCAATATTATTGCTATTATTTTTACCCTAAAAACGGTATTAGCAAAAAAATATGATTCTATTTGTAGCAACTGCCCTGTTGTTTGTTTATGTGATGGGAGAAGCTCAGCACAAAAATGGCAAAATAGATATAGAATTCATTTCGTTAAGCAAAAAAATTGTCCTTATATATGATGTCTTAAAATTTGATAATTTAAAAGGCCTTAGCCAAAGAAGGACGCCACTGCTGCTCCGGCAACAAATGCAACTGCTTTTCCCATCCACCCCCACTTTCTTCGCTTAGCAGCCTGATTGTGAGTAAATATAAAAATTGATATAGAAACATTAATTATTGCTTCACTATGATTCTCAAAGAAGCTTTGCACTCTAGCTTCATCCTTAATATCCCATCCTTCCTGCTCTATTGCGAAAGCACAAGCCTCAAAGAATGCATTATTAAGAGCCTTTCCATTATTAATAATCTCGGGATTCTCAAGCAAGTAGATCGCTAGCCTCTTTGCTGCAATCCGAGCAACCGGATGCATTAGGGTTATCGCAGCTTTAATCTCATTTTTGTTTTGAAGCAACTGCATCTTTTTTAAACCTTTATTTTTGCTTTAAAAGAACATTTAGATATGCTTTTGATATGTGTATATGTTTTTTATATCGGTATAAGTATCTAAAAACTTGAGGTTTATATTCTCATGCTTTTTTTAATAGCAATTTATAAATTCAAATATAAGCCCATTTAGCAAATAAAAACTTTTTCTAATATTCAAACACCCCTCCATTCTCGCATCCTGCTGGTATTTCTCCCAACTATCTCCAACTCTATATATATAAATAATCAATAGAGATATATCCCTACGGCGAGCCAGCCATATAATTATTAACCATAAGATTAGGAGGTTCTATGAACACCGTCATATACGAGACAGATACCGCCATCTTTACATTCAACCGAAGCGATGTCATCGAAGAAATTAAAATAGCAAATCAGACAGAAAAGTTAACTAAGCTCCTGCACCTGCTCACATCCTCACCCTCTGATTTAATTACCATCCCAAAGCAAAATACCGATTTTGCATACATCGCCCTTGACCTGATAGAAAAGGGAAAGGGCTCAGTTACCTGCAAGGCCTGTAATAAAACCTACCGTCCTGACCAGCTCAAATCAACCGTGGCAGGTCACGGAACAAGCCCGTTTAATCTTAAAGAGAAAGGAGGGATAAAAAAACTATTAGCAAAATGACAGAGACTTCCAGGCCTGTTTGGCGGTCATGGATATAGGTGCCCTAAAGGTCATGAACTAATTTCA
>CAYOLB010000111.1:0-2219 GCA_964404675.1 uncultured Atribacterota bacterium
TAGTTCATTTAAAAGAATAAAGAGAATTTATTTCAGCATTTTATTATTTATAGGCTTAACTTCTGTACTTTATGGTGTTGAGCAATGGAATAGCATTCAAAGCTATATAAACGATTTAAATAGAGTTTTACCTATACAACAACGATTTCATTTTCTATACCCTACATTATGGATGATTCTTTTTTCTTTGAGTTTATATATGCTTTTAAAGTATACACGAAATGATTCACAAAAAACATTAATGAACATTCTGGTAATTTTCTTAATAATGATACAGATTTCATATAGTTTTTATCATCACGAATTATTGAAATATAGAGATAAGCCTGCTTTTTCTGAATTTTATGCTGAAGATCAGTTTAATAGTATAGATCGTTTTATAGGTAAAGACAAAAGTGAGTATCGAATTGGTACCTTAGGCCTACATCCATCAATACCATTATATAATGGTTTTTACACAATTGATGGATATTTTTCTAATTATCCACTTGAATACAAAAAGAAATTCAGGAAAATAATTGAGGGAGAGCTAGCTAAAAACGATGAACTTAAAAATTATTTCGATAATTGGGGTAGCAGATGTTATATCTTTTCCGCTGAATTAGGAAGAAACTATACATACAGTAAAAAAAGCACAGAAATAATTGATAATTTGAATATCAATACAGAAGTATTTAAAAAAATGGGAGGAGAATACCTTATTTCGTCTGTACCAATAGATATGAAAAATACAAAAAGCTCTTTAAAACTTGAAAAGGTATTTGAACATGATGATTCCTATTGGAAATTATATCTTTATAATGTTCTTTAGTTTTGGAATTACTAACTTAGCTGGGACACAGAGTTAAGCATAAAAACGTAATTTTGTGTAAAATGAGAAAACAAAGAACACATTACGACAAAGCATTCAAAGAGAATGCCGTCAAGTTGAGTTTAGAGCGCAAGAACGTTTCTGAGCTCGCACAGGAATTGGGTATTGAACCCTTTCTATTATATCGTTGGCGAAAGGAGTTCCAACAGAAAGGGGCATCTAGTTTTCCCGGGCATGGAGTCCAGTCTTTAAGTAAAGAGACCAGGAGAATCGCGGAACTGGAAAAGCGCCTTAATGATGCTGAGATAGAACGTGATATATTAAAAAAAGCTTTACGCATCATCTCCAGGAGCGGTCGTTGATCTTTCAGTTTATAAAGGAGTATAACTCGAAGCGATGGACGATTGAGGTGATGTGTAAAGTATTGCATGTATCCCGAAGTACTTATTACCGTTGGCTTAAAGAGCCAGTGGGGAAACGCAAACGTAGGTATATGGAACTCAACAAAAAGATTAAAGAAGCATATTTTGCGGCTAAAGGGCGCAATGGCAGCCCCCGGTTGACCAAAGATTTGCAGGCTTTGGACATCCCCGTTTCCAGAACCACAGTAGCCAGCCACATGAGAGAAATGGGCTTGCGCAGCAAGCTTTCTAAACGATTCAAAATAACGACGGATGCTTCTCATAACTATAAGGTTGCTCCAAATCTGTTGAATCGGAATTTTAACCAGGATGAACCTGTAAAAGCGTGTGTTTCTGATCTCACCTATATTCCATGTAAGGATGGTTTTCTTTATTTGACCTGTGTACTGGATCTTTTTGATCGAAAACTGGTCGGATGGTCCATGAGTAATACTATGAGTGCATCGAATACCGTAATCCCGGCTATCCGGATGGCCAACAGAAATAGATCTTTTGTAGAAGGAATGATTTTTCATTCTGACAGAGGTATTCAATATGCCTGCAAACAAACCGTCAATCTGTTGAAATCCCTCACAGTGGAACAGAGTATGAGTCGAAAAGGAAATTGTTGGGATAATGCGGTAGCTGAAAGCTTTTTCAAAACTTTTAAATCTGAGTTGATTTATGGTACAAGGCTCAAAACAAGAGAACAGATGCGCTTGTATGTATTTGACTTTATTGAATCTTGGTATAATCATAAAAGAAGGTTCTCAGCATTGGATAACCTAACCATTGATGAATTTTGGGAACAGTATAGTATTAAAAAAGAATCTATTAAAAATGCTGCTTAATTTTTTGTCTCAAATATGTTTGCAATTCCAGGGTCTTTAATCGGTATTTCTATCGAGGCATTATTATGAATATCTTCGCTACCAATTTCATATTCAAAATAATAACCATTTTCACTACTTCCCGTATTTGTTATAAGGCAAAATTTATTTTCGGAA
>CAYOLB010000112.1:0-8597 GCA_964404675.1 uncultured Atribacterota bacterium
TTTATTTTCATCCTGGGACAGAGGAGTTGAAATATGTAAAAATACTTACTTTGCTCCAATAAAGCAAAAATTAGAAGTAGCTATTGTTAGTGCCGGAGGTTATCCAAAAGATATTAATATGTATCAAGCGCAAAAAGCATTAGAAAATGCCTATCAGGCAGTCAAGCCAGGAGGAACAATTATCTTACTGGCAGAGTGTAAAGAAGGATTTGGAAACTCTATTTTCGAAAAATGGATAGAGGAAGCACATTCTATAGAAGATATTGAAAATAGACTAAAAAAACGTTTTGTCTTAGGTGGACATAAGGCATATGCCATAGCTCGTGTTGCCAAAGAAGTAGAAATAATCCTCATTTCTTCACTAAGCGAAGATAAAGTGAAAAAGTTATTTATGAAACCGATGAAAAACATTGGTTCAGCAATTGAATATGTCCGAAAAAGACATGGTGATAATTTTAAAAGTTATATTATTGCTTCCGGGAATACCGTGGTTCCCAGTTTGCATATTGAATAGATCGATATATCGGCATGGGAGTGTATATTTGTATTGTTAATACATTGAAATTATTAAATTAATACAATTGTAATATGTAAGTATAATTAAAAAACCCGCTTTCTCCTGAGAAGAAAACGGGTTTTTTATGTACTAATTTAGTTAGTCGAGATAGCCATTTTCAGCAAGATAATTTTTAGCGACTAATCTTTCAGGTAACCCAACTGCATCAACCTGGTAGTTTAGTTCTTGTATTGCTTCATTAGTTAATTCAGCTATTGGTTTAAGAATTTCTTCAATTTCGGGATATTCATTTAGAACCTCTTCCCTGATAGAAACACAGAGGTTGTATACCGGGAAGAATTGTTTATCATCTTCTAATACCACTAAGTCAAATTTCTTAATTTTACCATCTGTGGCAAATACCATTGTAATATCTGCCTGTCCACGGTCTATAGCCTCATGAGTTAAACCTATTTCCATTATCTTTATATTGTCTTCAGGAATATTCATGCCATAATGTTCAGCCAGACCTGGTAATCCATCCGGTCTATCGGCAAATTCATGGTCAATTGCCCAGATAAGGTCTTGGTTTTTGTTTACATATTCTGCCAGGTCGGATAAACTTTTAATACCTGTTTCTGCTGCCTGTTCCTGAGTTAGGGCAATTGCATAAGTGTTATTAATATCTGAACGTTCTAACCAGACAATTCCATTTTCTTCTAGGTCTTCCTTTTTTACTTTGTTATAAAGTTCTTCAGGATCATTGATAACTTCTTCATGTTTTGCATAAGTTAGCCAATAGGTTCCGGTATATTCAGGATATAAATCGGTTTGCCCGGATACTAAGGCATTACGAGTTATAGTGCTGCCTGTACCCATTTTTAAATCTACATCAAATCCATTTTCTTGCAATAGAATAGCAGACATATGCCCAACTATATATTGTTCGGTAAAGTCCTTTGCTCCTGCAGTAATTTTCTTTGCCTGGGCAAAGACCCCCATGCTGGCTACCATTAATACTAAAAGAATAGTAATCGTAAATAATAAATTTTTTCTCATAACAAATTCCTCCTTATTTTTTTTATTGTTCCGCTTTTAAACCTTTTGGTGTAATCATTTTTTCAACATATGCTAATATGCGGTCTATAATAATTGCCAAAATAGCTGAAGAGGCAGCTCCTGCTACTAAGGCCTCTGGTCTGTTTAATTTCAAACCGGTAAAGATTAGATCACCCAACCCCCCCCCTCCAATAACTGATGCAATAACCGCGGTTCCTATTATGATAGTAGCCGCACTGCGAATACCGCCCATTATTACTGGTATTGCAATAGGAATCTTTAATTTCCAGAGAATCTGATTTTTAGTAAAACCCATACCTTTTCCTGCTTCTATAATACCTTTAGGAACACTGAGAATTCCTGATGTGGCATTAAAAATAACAGGAACAAGGCTATAGATAATAAGGGAAATAATAGTTGGAGTCTTACCGATACCAACATAGATAAAAACCAATGCAATAACTGCAATAGAGGGTACTGCCTGGGCAGCACCGGTAATTGACAAAATTGTTTTTCCTATTTTTTCTCTTCCTTCCTCAGTGGCAATAATGCTCAAGGAAACACCGATTATTGTTGTGATAATAATGGAAAAAAGGAAAAGAAAAAAATGTTCTACAAATAGTTCCATTATTTTATTGAAATTTTCTGAAATATATTGAAATAGATTCATTATATTTACTTCCCCGTTTGTTTATTAAATTCTTCAAAGATATGATTTAATCGGATGACCCCCATAAATTTATTCCTTCTATTTACGACTGGCAGCAGTTTTTCACCACTGGAAAACATCGTAGAAAGACTTTCATTTAAAGTGTTGTTCTGTTCTGTAAGAATTGGATTTTCGTCATAGTTAATTTCAACTTTATCTTTCTTTGTTTTTTCCAGCCAGTATCTACCAGAGAGTTTGCCGTTTTTATCCAACACAAAGGCGACAATTTGATCTTTTTCCTGTAATAATTTCAGAACCTTTTCTTCTGAAATCTCTTTATCTACGGTAATTGTATCTTCACTACTGATAAAGTCTTTGGTTCTCTTCAGGGTTAGAGCCTTCAGGCTTCTGTCCTGCCCCAGAAGATTTTCAACAAATTTATTAGCAGGGTTATATAATATTTCAGTAGAATCAGCATATTGTACTAATTTACCGTCCTTGATAATAGCAACTTTATCGCCCAGTTTTATAGCTTCATTGATATCGTGAGTTACGAAAACTATAGTCTTTTTTATTTCGTCCTGTATTTCCAGGAATGAATCGTGTAGTTTCAAACGGTTAATTGGATCTATAGCACCAAAAGGCTCATCCATTAATAATACTTCAGGATCAGCGCCTAAAGCTCGGGCTAAACCAACTCTCTGTCGTTCACCACCTGAGAGTTGTAAAGGGTATCTCTTTGCATAGCTTGTATCAAGAGTTACCATATCTAATAATTCTTCAACCCGTTTTTTAATTTTATTTTCATCCCATTTCAACAGGCGTGGAACAGTGGCAATATTGTCATATACAGTAAAATGTGGAAATAGACCAATCTCCTGAATAACATAGCCAATAGTTCTTCTTAGTTGTACAGGGTCAATATCATAAACCGAAGTTCCTTCAAGTTTTATCTCACCCTCATCAAGTTGTACAAGGCGATTAATCATTTTCATAGTGGTAGTCTTTCCACAACCGGAGGGGCCGATCAACATAGTTATTGTACCTTTTTCCATTTGTAAATTAAGTTTATCAACCGCTACATCATTTCCGAAACGTTTTGTGACATTTTTAAGTTCAATAGTATATTTCAGATTTCCCCCTTGCTCATTACTTTTATTGTCAGTAGCCTTTGTCTCTTTTATATTCGAATCACTATTCATAAGTGTTAGTCTCCTTGAAAATTTATCGTTTTACTTTTAGACCCTTGGGAGTAATCCATTCTTCTAATAAAATAAGAAAATAATTAACTCCAATTCCCAAAATTGATACCAAAATTGCCCCTACACCAACCATTCTAAGATTAGACCGGCTGATTCCGGAGAAAATAAAATAGCCTAACCCTCCTGCTGCTACTAACGAGGCAAAGGTTGCCACACTAACTCCTAAAACCATGGCATTTCTTACCCCAGCCATAATAACCGGAATAGACAAAGGAAGTTTAACCCGCCATAATATTTGTTGTTTGGTCATTCCCATCCCTCGGGCTGCCTCAATCATTCCTTCTGGAACCTGGTTAATGGCAATATAGGTATTTCTAGTGATAGGAAGCATAGAGTACATAGTAATGGCAATTACAGCAGGTACAATGCCTAAACCTAGATTAAAGGGTGCCAAAAGTACTACCATGAGACCAAAAAGAGCAAGACTGGGAATAGTCATCAATATACTTGTAATATTAATAACAGTTTGAGCTATTTTAGGACGAGCTGAAATATAAAAACCCAATGGTACGCTAATTATCAAAGCAAATGGAAGACTAATAGCGACAATCTGAATATGGCGAATGAATTCCTCAACGATTGTCCCTTTAAAATAACCTAACCATTCTACAAAAGATATTTCTATTGGAATCCCCTCCCTTTTATTTGGTCTTTTTTGAATTAGTTCAATCCTGAAAGCATTATTATTGAATATTTACTTATATGACATTATAAATATAATAGATTTGGTATGATAATAACTGAATTATACAAGCTCTTTCTTTTTTGTCTTGTATTGATTTTTTATATTAATATCAGGTGTTATCATCATAGCAACTACACGTTGCATAGATGATAAAATTAGAGTTTGTTCCCAATCTTCCAATTCATTAAATTGGCGAATAAAATCCTCTTTTAGCAGTGAAGGGTTTTTCAAAACTATGGCTTTTCCTTTTTCAGAAATTTGGATATAAACTCTTCTTTTATCAAAACTACTTCTTTGTCTGATAATAAGTCCTTTCTCTTCCAGGCGATCAAGGATATCAGTCACCGTTGCCTGGCTAAGGCTTACTTTTTTAGCCAATTGACCTGTAGGAATTTCATTTACATCTGAAAGTTCCTTTAAAATAGTCAATTGTGGACTACTAAGTCCATAGTATTTATGTAAATATTTAGAATGTACATCCATTGCCCGCACAATTTGCCTGAGTGTTGAATATACTTCCTGACTTCTTGAAGTTTTTGCAATCAATTTTTACCTCGCTGAATTATATATTTTATTATTTGTTTATTTCTAGTTTAGATTGATAGACATAAATAGACATAAACAAATCAAACATAAATCAATAATTTACAGTACTAATATATCGTATACAAATTAAAATGTCAAGCAACAGAATGATAGGTTAATTTTATTTCTATTATTTTTTATGTTATTTTAATTATTTGATGGCATATTTTTAGATTTCAAATTATTTTCAGACAATTATTTATATATATGGCTATAAATATTATACGCTTTTTAATTACCTAGATATTACTAATACATCTATAAAATTTGGATAACTTATTTTAAAATATTTAAAAAGAGAAGGAAATATATTTTTTAAAAAAAACATTCTTTTTCTTAGATTTAGACAATTGTATACAAATATGTTAAAATTTTTTCAATCATAATGTCTTGATAGAAGCAATTAAACCAAGGAGTACAAATAAATGAACGATGGAGAATTTGTAAAAGAAATTGCATCTAAAGATGATGCTTTTTCACAATGGTACATAGATGTAGTTAAAAAAGCAGATCTGGCTGATTATACCATGGTAAAAGGTTGTATGGTTATAAAACCCTATGGGTATGCTTTGTGGGAAAACATGCAAGGGTGCCTTGATAAAAAAATTAAAGCCACTGGCCATAAAAATGCCTATTTCCCTCTTTTTATCCCCGAGAGCTTATTAAGAAAAGAAGCAGAACATGTAGAAGGTTTTGCGCCAGAGGTAGCATGGGTTACTCAGGGAGGAAACCAAAAATTAGAAGAGAGATTAGCAGTAAGACCAACTTCTGAGGCAATAATTGGGAGTCTTTATTCAAAATGGGTACACTCCTGGCGAGATTTACCAATTTTAATTAATCAGTGGGCTAATATTGTACGCTGGGAAAAGGTAACTCGCCCTTTTTTAAGGACTACTGAATTTCTATGGCAGGAAGGTCATACTGCCCATAAAAATCAACAGGAAGCAGAAGAAGAAACTTTAAAGATATTAATGGAAGTGTATAAAGAATATATTGAGAAAGATTTGGCTATACCGGTGCTTGTTGGTAAAAAGAGCAATACTGAGAAGTTTGCTGGCGCTGAACATACCTATACTCTGGAAGCATTGATGGGTGATGGAAAAATATTACAGGCAGGTACTTCGCATAACCTGGGTCAGAACTTTGCCAAGGCGTTTGATATTCGTTTCCTAGATGAAAATCAGGAAGAACAATTTGCCTGGACTACTTCCTGGGGAACTTCAACCAGGCTTGTTGGAGGAATAATAATGGTTCATGGAGATGAACGTGGTTTAAAGATACCTCCAAAAGTTGCCCCGGTTCAGGTGGTTATTGTCCCAATACTGTTTGATAAAACCAAACAAGAAGTTTTGAAAAAGGCTCAGGAAATTAAAGCAGAGTTGTCTGAAAAGTTTAGAGTTGAATTGGATGATCGAGATGCTTATACTCCTGGCTGGAAATTTAATGAGTGGGAAATGAAAGGTGTTCCTGTTCGACTGGAGATAGGTCCCCGAGATATGGCAAAAGGACAGGTAGTGGCAGTCAGAAGAGATAAAGGAGATAAATTAACCATTACCGAGAATGAACTTACTCCAACTTTGGAAAAATGGATGGATGATATTCAAAATAATTTATTCATGACTGCCAAAAAACGATTAGAGGAAAATATCAGATTTACGGATAACTACAGCGATTTTCAGAATATCATGGAAGAGAAGCGCGGTTTCATCAAGGCGTACTGGTGTGGTAATCCAGAGTGTGAAGAAAATATTAAAAAAGATACCAAAGCCACTATTCGTTGCCTGGCAATGCAAGAAAATGATGAAAAAGGAAAATGCATTTATTGTGGGAAGGAATCCTCTTCTCTGGTTTACTTTGGCAGAGCCTATTAGATTTTGTAAGATTATAGTAGAATTTTACTCTCCTAAGTATTTTATTTATAATTATTGTAATAAATACATTGTATATTGATGTTATTATAATATTATAAGCAATTATAAGAAAAAAAATAAAGGGAGGATTTTAAGAAAATGGAGAAAGAATTAGTTGGTCATGTTATTGATTATTTTGCAAAGATTGGCGTAGCAGCAATTGATATAGAAGCTGGAGAAATTAGAATAGGAGATACTCTTCAATTTACTGGCCATACCACTGATTTCACACAAGAAGTAGAATCAATACAGATAGATAAAGAACAGGTTGATGCAGCTATGGCAGGTGATTCAGTTGGAATCAAAGTTGAAGAAAGAGTAAGAGATGGAGATGAGGTATATAAAATTATAGACTAAATATAAATTAAAAGATTTATACTTTACTACCTTTTTTCAGCTAAAATCTAAAAAATATAGAGCACCCTATAGACTTATCTAAATAATTTATGTTGTAAGAATAGTAATTAAATATAGTTTTATTATTTTTTTAAGTTATAATTTATTTTTTCTTTCTAGTAGAAGAGGAAGGTTGCTGCTGTTTATTGTATATATCTAAAAATGGCTTAACTAGTTCCATTGGGAAAGGGAATACGGTTGTGGTGTTTTTGTCTGCTGCAATAACTCCCAATGTCTGCAGGTAACGTAATTGCAATGCCAATGGTTGCGCGCTCATTCTCTCTGCAGCCTGAACCAGTTTTTCAGAAGCCTGGAATTCACCTTCTGCATGTATTACTTTTGCCCGCCGTTCTCTTTCCGATTCGGCCTGCTTGGCCATAGCCCGCCGCATATTTTCTGGTAATTCTACATCTTTGGTTTCGACGGTACTAACTTTAATTCCCCAGGGGTCTGTTTGTTGATCAACTATCTGCTGCAGAGTTTGATTAATCTTTTCTCTTTGACGTAGAAAGGTGTCCAGGTCTCTTTCCCCCAAAACGCTTCTTAGGGTAGTTTGGGCAATTTGAGAAGTAGCAGAAATATAATTTTCTACTGAAATTACTGCTTTTATAGGGTCAATTACCCGAAAATATATAACAGCATTTACTTTAATAGGAACTGTATCGCTGGTGATAATCTCTTGAGCTGGAACATCCATATTTATGGTTCTCAAACTTACTTTTACCATTCGGTCAACAATTGGTATGAGAAGAATAAGTCCCGGTCCTTTTGCGCCTACTATTCTTCCTAAACGAAAAATAACTCCTCTTTCATATTCTTTCACTATTTTAATAGCCTGGGATAAAATAATAACTATCACAATGATAATACCTAGATAGACACTTGATGAGGCAATAATGTCCATTATTTATTCCTCCTTATTATCAAATATTTTTACCGTTAAGCGTAGCCCTTCTAAAGATGTGACGAGTACCTTCTCTCCTTTCTTGATGGGAGTACCGTTGGATATAATAGCTTGCCATGTTTCTCCATGAATAAATATCTGCCCATCCGGATTTAAATTAGTCCTGGCAATTCCAACCATGCCAATCATACTTTCTTTGCCAGAAATTGGCTTTTTCCATTGTATTTTAAGACCTTTAGTGACTGCGAAAATAAAAAATAATCCAGTTACAACTATCACAGTAATAATAATGCCAGATGAAATTTGCAAAAATGGAGCCATATCTTTGGTTAACATGAAAGAACCAAGAGTTAAAGAAGCTATTCCTCCTATGGTGAAGAAGCCAAATGTTGGAGTATAAATTTCAACAATAAATAGAATTATTCCTGCTATGATAAGAATAATTCCGGCAAAATTAATAGGAATCATTTGGAATGCTACAAATGCCAGAACAAGGCATATGCCGCCAAAGATACCCGGAAATAAAGCTCCAGGATTACTAAATTCACCTAAAATACCATAAATACCTAAGAATAAAAGAATATAAGCAATATTTGGGTTACTCAGGGAATGAAGAAACAAATCCTTAACAGACATTTGATATTCAACAAT
>CAYOLB010000113.1:0-3207 GCA_964404675.1 uncultured Atribacterota bacterium
CAGATATTGGTAAAGCCAAAAGAAATTATTGTGCAATAGTAATGAAGAATTATAAAAATATTGACAAAATATTTACATGTGGTATTCTATAAACGGAGTAAGGTTTAATCAATTAGTCAATTAGTCCAATCATTTTAAAAGGGTTGTTTTAGTGGATATAGAAATTGACCAAAATAGCAGAATACCGCTTTATCTTCAAATAGAGGAATCTATAAAAAGATTAATTGCTGAAGGACAAATAAAAAAAGGTTCTCAATTGCCTACTGAAAGAGAACTGTCAATAAAATTAGGTGTTAGTCGAAATACTGTTAGTATGGCCTATAAAGAACTCGTACAGGGGAAAATTGTGTCTTCTGCTTCCGGAAAGGGCACGTTTGTTATAGCGAATGGGTATCAGCCGAAATCAAGGTTATTACCAGAAAATAGTACAACAATAATCAAAAATATTGATTTAGCAATCCAAAAAGCATTAGAGCTAAATGTGCAGGTTGACGACTTTATGTATTTAGTTAACCAGCGTTTAAATGAAAAGAAACATTTACTTAATAATGTAAGTGTTGCTTTTATCGAGTGTAACCAAGAACAGCTCTATTATTTTTCAAAAAAATTAGAATTAGGTACAGGTATTCATATTATCCCAATCCTTATCGATGAAATGTATAATCATCCTGAAAATTTTATCTCTAAAATAGAGCCTGCTAATTTAGTAGTTACAACCTTTTTTCATCTTCAAGAAGTTCAGGAATTTTTAAAAGATAGGGATAAAAAAATAATTGCCATTGCACTTGACCCTCAGATTGAAACCATGGTAAATATCGCTAGAGTTACTTCTCCTGAAATGAGGATAGGTTTAGTTTGTTTAACCCAAAAATTTGCTGAACGTGTTTTTAAATCAATAAAATACGCGGGAATAAAATATAAAAGTATTAATTACACTACCACACATGAAAACAAAAAATTAAAGGAATTTATTTCAAAACGTGATATTCTCCTTGTTTCTCCTGGTAGAAAAAAAGAAGTGAAGGATATTATTAGCGGATCAACTCCATTAATTGAGTTTATGTACATTCCTGATAAGGGTTCCATAGATACTTTGAAAAAAACTATTTTTGATATTAAAAAGAGAGAGGTGAATTAATTATTATTATGCAACAAAAACAAGACATAAAAACGTATCAAAATGAAGAAACTGTAATAACTGTTCGAGAAAGTTGGTGTAAGGCTTGTGGTATTTGCATTAACTATTGCCCTAAGAAAGTACTGGTAGCAAACGAGAAAGGTTATCCAGTCGCAGAAAATATAGATGATTGCATCCACTGTATGTTGTGTGAATTAAGATGTCCTGATTTTGCTATCAGGGTTGAAAAGCTAAAAAAGCCTGTAACCAATAATTCAGAAAACAGGAACTTGGAGGATTAATGATGAAAAATGACAATCAGGTTGTAAAAATACTACAGGGAAATGAAGCATGTGTGGAAGGAGCAATTCTGGCAGGGGTACGTTTTTTTGCTGGTTACCCAATTACACCTGCTTCGGAAATCGCTGAAGGAATGGCTCGAAGATTGCCAAAAATTAATGGAAAATTTATGCAGATGGAAGATGAAATTGCCAGTATGGCGGCAGTAATTGGTGCTTCACTTACTGGGTTAAAGGCAATGACCGCAAGTTCAGGCCCAGGTATATGTTTAAAGCAGGAAAATATAGGATTTGCTGCTATTAGTGAAATACCATGTGTTATTGTAAATGCCCAGCGCGGAGGCCCCAGTACTGGTTTACCCACAAAACCTTCCCAGGGTGATGTAATGCAGGCAAGATGGGGCACCCATGGAGACCATCCAATGATTGCTTTAGCCCCTTCTGATGTCAACGAAATATTAGAAATAACAGTAAAAGCTATTAATTTCAGTGAGAAATATCGAACCCCGGTTATGTTGTTATTAGATGAAGTTATTGCCCATATGCGCGAGAAAGTTAAGATACCTTCTAGGGAGCAACTGGGAATTATTGATAGAAAAAAAACGAATGTCAAAAAAGAGGAATTTTTACCTTTTAAAGCGGATGAAGATATGGTTCCTCCTATGACTGATTTTGGCAGTGGCTATCGGTATCACGTTACCGGTTTGGTTCATAATGAAAAGGGCTACCCTACATCTGATCCTGAAGTGATTGATAAATTTTTAAGAAGATTGTCGAATAAGGTGGAAATGAATAAAAAAGATATAATAATCAAAGAAGAATATTCTTTGGATGATGCAAAAATAGCAATAGTAGCCTATGGCTCTGTTGCCAGGGCAGCACAAAGAACAGTCAAATTAGCAAGAGAAAAAGGAATAAAAGTAGGATTACTAAAATTAATCACCTTATGGCCTTTTGATGACGAGATAATTAACAAATTAGCAAGCCAGGTAGACTTGATAATTGTACCTGAGATGAATTTAGGACAGATGGTTAGAGAAGTTCAAAGAGCAGCAGAGGGTAAGAGTCGTGTTTTATCTTATAATCGAGTAGATGGAGATTTGATAAATCCTATTGAAATACTTGAAAAAATTGAGGAGGAAATGAGTCAATGAAGAATGTTATTGAACAATATATTAGAAAAGAGATGTTTCCTCATATCTGGTGTCCGGGATGTGGTAATGGTATTGTATTAGGCGCCTTGATTAGGGCAATTCATAGTTTAGGTTGGGAAAAAGATGAAATAGCAATGGTTTCTGGAATTGGCTGTTCCAGCAGAATTACCGGTTATGTTGACTTTAATACAATGAATACAACGCATGGTAGGGCATTGGCTTTTGCTACTGGCATTAAAATGGGGAATCCCAAATTAAAAGTGATAGCAGTCATGGGTGATGGTGACTGTGCAGCTATCGGTGGTAATCATTTTATTCATGCAGCAAGACGTAATATTGACATAACTGCCATCATTATTAACAATATGATATATGGGATGACCGGGGGACAATATTCACCCATGACTCCTACAGGCAAATTCGGCTCCACAGCACCATACGGGAATATTGATCAGAATTTTGATATATCTGCTTTAGCCGCTACTGCAGGTGCTTCATATGTAGCAAGAAGCAGTATTTATAATGTAAATCAGGGAGAACGATTTATAAAAAAGGCCCTGAGTAAAAAAGGCTTTTCAGTTGTTGAAATGATTTCAGATTGTCCTATTTCCTTTGGTAGGATGAATAAATTAAGGAC
>CAYOLB010000114.1:0-5500 GCA_964404675.1 uncultured Atribacterota bacterium
ATGACTTTTCTAATATAGTCTTTATCACGTCTTCTATCAACCATTCCTGAGTTGCCTTCTTGTTGGTTGTTTACTAACCTGTTAACACTTTTTACTAATAATATCATATTTATCCTTTTTGGTTAAAATTTATATTCGGAGATAAAAACTATTTAAAATTTAGATCTATATTGTTTTCTTTTGCATAGTCTCTGGTAAGTGATATAAACATCGCACCTCTGCTTTTTTTAATCCTGCCTGTAAGATATGTATCCTTTATTATGCTTAATAATATCCTTATCCGCTGCTTTGGGATTTTATCAACTATAACCCTGAAAGCTCCCAGGCTGTGATCATCCTCCAGCACTTCTGAAATTTCTTTGGCTAAAGACTCATCTTCTGCCAGCCTGTGCCTTTTTGATTCAGTATTCTTTTCTGGTTTATTGTCCCCTAAATTCCAGTCTTTTTGATAATTATTTTTTTCCCTTCCAAAATCCTGGGGCTTAATAAAATTAGATTTTTCCTTTCCTTTAAGTGATTTTTTTATTTTTCTTCTAATATCGTTAATATCTTCATCAGTTACCTCCTTTATCTCTTCCGCAGGGTTTTCCACAACCTCCTTTCTGTCGGCTGTATTAACGTTATTTAAATCAGTCTTTTTAATATTGGTATTGTTATCGTTTTTATCTTTAGGCTTTGGATTTAATAAAGTATAAAGGTTTGATGTGGAGCCTTCATTTTCTTTGTTTTTCCTCATATAAATTCTTTAGCTTCATTCCATCTGGACATAGTTGTGAATGAAACTGAGGTAAATATTCTAATACCAGATGACCTCTATACTCAGTCTTTCTTAAAAAAGATAATACCTTATCAAAGTCCAGAGCCACTTTCTCTTCTGAGTAATATACAGGATAATGCTGCTTAATACTGTCTTTTATTCTATTTGACAGGTGAAAGATCTTTATAATATCAATATTTTCTTTTATATCCCCAAGTATTTCTTCCTGCTCTTTATGTACATGAGAAAAATCATAGCAGATACGATGAAAACGGGTACCTTTGCAAAACTCAAACATATTATTTATTCCACCAAATATCCTTCTTTTGCTTTCAAAAGTCTCCCAGCATAAATATAATCTCTCTCTTTTAAGGACCGGGTCTATTTTTTTATTTAAAAAACTTCTTATTTGATCATACCTGCCCATGCTGGGATGAATAACTATAAAGTTGCAGTTTAACAGGTCTGCAATCCTTACTGTTTTATCAAAGACTTTTAAAAACAGGTCAAGTTTGGATAGATTGAACTGGGCAAAATGTATGGATGAAGCTTCAATATTATTCTTTTCAAAGGGCGTCAATATATCTTTTTCATTTGTGGCCAAAAATAATTCAGGATCAAGAAATGCAACTTCTACAAAGCCTATTTCTTCATAGGCTTTAACAGCTTCAAACCAGTTATATTTTCCACTTTCCGGATAAGAAGTCCTGATTGAAAATTTCATAGAATAACCCTGAATTATTGCTTCACAAAATGAAAAAGCCCCTCTTGGGGACTCTTTCACGCTAGTCCTGCACGGACAATCCATCTCCGGTTTTCCGGATTGATTACAATATACTTATTTAATTCCAAAGAGTTCACAATATCCCCCGTTAAAATATTATAAATGGCAAAAAGATAATAGATAGGTAGGTTCTTTTTTTATACTTACTGGCTTAACAAAATCATACTTACTGTTCAGTGCATAAATATATTTATCCTTCATGACACTAGAGACGAAACATTTTAATGGACGCTCTCCAGGTAATACTTTTGGCGGTTTGGTTTTTTTATTGTATTGTTGACTCAATTAAGTAAAAATTAATTTATTTTCTGATATAAAATACCCTTTTTTAATTTTTTTAAAAAAAGTAAAATCTTATCAAAATCATCTTTGCTAGAATATATCATATGTTTGACTAGATCAAAGTTGGAATTTTCAGAAGTTTCTTCGTTAATAATTTCTCTTAAATATTTAAGGGTTTTACTTGTACATATTTTACCCATTTCTTTCCCTAGCAATACAATCCCAGACATCTGAACATCAAAATCTTCACTCTCCAATATTGACAATTCTGATTCATATAGTTCTTCAAGGTTTACTGCTATTTCATACTTCTTCATAATAAATAATAAGTCTTCTGCATCTCTTGGCCTATACGGATAACTATCCTTCCATGCAAATAACTTTAAGATTGCTAAACCTGGAAGAGTTGGTATTTTGATTTCTAGATCAGGATTACTTTGTAGCTTAACTAATGTTGAATAGTCATAAACTTCATTAAATCCTATAACTGACATGATCACTTCTTTTTTTGGTGGCCAGATTATTTTTTCATCCTTATCGGATATACCACCAAATGGGACTATATCTATTATTATATTGCTATAAATAATTCTGTGCTTTTCTTTAAGTCTTCTAAACTTTCCAGATTTCTCCAGAGCATTGATTAGCCTATCAAATTTATCCCAACCGGAAACTTTAATTCCAAGATCAATATCCATAGTAATCCTCGGTGCTTTAATTCCATAAAAATATTCCATTATAATATCTCTTGCCAATGCACCTATTATAAAGAAAGATATATTCTGGGAATCTGCTATCTTTTTTATTTCTCTGATTGCTTGAACATATGAACTGTCAATTTTCCCTGATACGTCTATCAATATATTTTTCATAGATTATCCTTGCTGTTTCTATTGTTCTTTGATTTTCAATATTAATTAAATCTGCATATATTAGTATTGGATTTACTACATCCATAGGTTCATCATTTTCCCCAAGTTTCCAAAATTTTTCAAGAATAGTAATTTCTCCATCAGTATCCTTGCGTAATCTATTTTCAATTATAAGATTCTTATACATTTTATAGTCAGTGTAGATAATAATTTCCCCAGGTTTTATATGATTTATCAACTTATTTGCTGCAACTTCACCTCCCCACTGGGTATATTCTGGGTTTAATTTCTTATGAATCCACCAGTCCTTAGGTCCGGTAAACTTATTTATTAATAGCTTTGGTCTTAACTTCTCATTATATTCAACACACCATCTATCAAATAACTTTTTTTTCTTTAAAAGTTGCCTACCCTTATTACCCATTTTTATTAAAAATCCCAGACCAATTAAATCATTTATGACTAATCCTACTGTACCCAGAGCTACATCAGTTTTTTCTGCAATATGCCTGTAGGGTTTCTTTATAAGGTCAGGTTTGCACAATAAAGCAAAGATAATCTTTAAGCCAGCAGTTTCAAAAGCTCGGTGTTTTTTGTTTTTGTAATATATTCCCGGAGGCTTATTGCCTTTAACAAAAATATAAATAGTACGGTAATTTATGTAAGCATTTCCAGCAGTATCTAGAAATTGAATTCCATTTTTCTTAAGTTCTTCAGCTTTAATGTTATTAACGTATCTTGTTATTAGAAGAATTGGGTGTTTTAAATTTTTTTTACGTTGCAACAGGAGTGCAATAACTGCATTATTTATATTATATTTTATTTCAACATAATATAATAAATTCTTCTTCTGGTAATTGAACTTTACCAATTTATCAAACAAGAATCCATTAGCAATGGTTTCTCTCTCTTCAAATTCTATCTCCAACTGGACTTTGTTATTTTTATTAAATTGTTCAATTGCAAGATCATATATATTCTCTTCAACATTATTAATCATTTTTACATCCTCTGTTCATTATTTTTATATGTTCATTGTTAATGAACATAACATAATTATGAACATAATACAACATTTTATTCAAAAATCTAAAAGCGTAGGTTTCCAAATTTAAATATATTTCAATCTAAAAAATATCATTCCAATTCTGTTTTACATATTCTCCAATACCACCAGGTAAATAGTGCGGATAATTTTTTAGAAATTCCATTCTTGCAGTTTTAAATGATTCATTTGAAATAATTTTTGCTCTTTTTGCACAATATAATAAACCTAGCGTCGGTGACCTAGACTGACCTTGGTCACAATGGACTAAGACATTTTTCTCAGAAATCCAATTGTCAATAAAATTGAGAGTTTTAATAAAAGTCTCAGTTCAACTCCATTTATAAAGATAAGCAGCACCATCTACCCAATTAAGTGAAAGCTTATTATCCTTTTCATAATAAATATAGTTTGGATGCTGTCTATTGGGTTTGTTAGTTGTTCTATTCCAACCAAAAATACGATAATGAATTGTCTGTTTAGCATGAACAATAGCCCATTCTTTTTCATTTATTTTTTCTAAATCTAGCAAAGAACCTATATATAAGTTAGTTTTCGGTAATTGAATCATTTAAAATAAATTATTTATGAAATACTGATCTTTTCAATACCAAAATCAAAATTAATAACATTTAGAATTTTTTTCTCAATATTATTTATAAGGTAGAGATATAATATCAGCTCAGTAAAATTCCCCATAGACAGATAATCATCATAAAGTGTTCTATATAGTCCCTGTGATTTCTGATATGTTTTGTGAAGTAGATTGTAGGTCTTTTTATTCAAAAAAAATGATCTTGTAATTCCGTAGTTTGCTGTTGGATTTTTTCTGAATTTATAACCAATATTATCAGGTATTTTTTTTCAGTGAGTAGTTAAATAAATTATTATAGAATTCAAATTTATTAATTTCCTTATAGCCTGCATAAAAGTCTAAGAAGTCACATATAACTAAATATCTAGGACTGATTCTTATGCCCTTTCGGATATAGTCTTTATCCCGTTTTCTATCAACCATTTCTAAATAACTATCTTTTGAGTTGTTTACTAAATTGTTAATACTTTTGCCTAATAATATCAAATTTATCCTTTTTGTTTAAAACTTATATTATATTTTATGGATTTATTTGAAATTGAGGTTTATATTATTTTTTTCAGCGTAAGCTTTAGCAAGTGATATAAACATAGCACCTCTACTTTTTATAATTTCCCCGGTAAGATATGTATCCTTGATTATACTCAAAAATATTCTTATCTGCTGTTCCGGGATTTTATAAGCTACAGCCCGGAATGTTCAAAGGCTATGATTATCATTAAGCTCTTCTGCTATTTCTCTTGCCAGTAGCTCTTTTTCTCTGGGACTATATCTATTTGATCCAGAATAAGTTTAAGATTATCAAGGCTAAGAATAGCAATAGTCACGATATGCAATATATAGAAATATTTTGACTTTAATCCAATAAAGGGTATAATATTCACTGAACAATTAGGGTACTGAATTGTGCAGTCCATTGAACAATTAGGGTATCTTATTATTCATTATATTTTATTATATAAGGCATTGTATCAGGGGATAAAATGGACGAATTGTTACTACAAAACCCGTGGTGGGAAGATAAGAATAATATAGAAGCTGATGTTCATATAAAGAAATTAAAAGGATGCAAGTATGTGTATGAGCCTAAGCTGTTTAGATCTTCTGATCTTGGAAAAGATGCTGTATATACACTCAGAGGAGCAAGACAGGTAGGCAAAACAAC
>CAYOLB010000115.1:0-2491 GCA_964404675.1 uncultured Atribacterota bacterium
CCCTGTTGCCATCCCGCCGTTTTGCAAACCAACCTCGATTGCCACCGTCCTACACTCTGTTACGTTAAATCCTGAAAGTTTTGCTCCCCAAAAACCTAATGTATAACCAATTGCGTTGTGCAGTATGGCGATTGTGAAAAGAGCAAAGCCGATAGTCAATAAACTGTCTCTGGAAAGTGATGTTATTATTGTGATTATCAGACATAAACAAACCATCGAAAATATCGGGAGTATTTTATTGCGATGTTTGGAGTATTTACTGAGCAACCTATTAGCTGCGAGACCGGCAAAAATGGGAATTATTATCATTTTTACTATGCCGAGCATCATAGCGACAAAATCTATGTGTGTGTATTGGTTGGCAAAAATTTTCATCACAAAAGGAGTAATAATCGGTGAAGCCAAGGTTGAGCACGCCGTCATTGTAACCGAAAGAGCCACGTTGCCTCGTGCAAGATATGTTATGACATTTGATGCTACACCACCTGGAAAGAGCCTACTAATACAATTCCTACTGAAATCATTGGGTCAAGCCCGAAAGATTTAGCTAAAATTAAACCTGCCAAGGGCATAACGGTAAATTGCAGACACATACCTACAACAAAAGCTCTTGGCATCTTTAACACACGGGCAAAATCCGCTAAGCAAAGCGTTGTCCCCATGCCAAACATAATCAGTTGGATTAACGGAACTATTAGTTTGCTTAGCTCAAAACCTCCCCAATTTATAAATGCCTGCGGGTAATACATCGATGCCGTAACTGATGCCAAGACCCATAGAGTAAAGGAAAGCCCCTTAAAATACTCCGTACTCCGGACAAATATCGCCATACAGGCAAAGCCAAGCACTGCAAAAGGACCCGCCCACATCCTGCTTATAAAGGCAAACAAGATAACACTCAGCGAGAAGAACCCAACCCCACACCAGAGAATAACTCCTCTATCAAAAAAAATGTCAAAAAAATTGATTAAAGACTTTAATCTCGGAGAAGAAACACCTCTCTACAAAAGAATGAAACTCTATGACAAAAAAGATAATTAATTTGATTATTGCTTATATAAAATCAATGCGTCCTTATAGCTTTTTTGTTACAGGAACAGCTGGTATTTTAGGGCTTTTACTAGTTGAAAGCCAGGGAGAACTCTGGAGAAATATCCTTATTCTAACGCTTCTCTTTACTAGCTATGGAATCAACCAAGTCATTAATGATCTCTTGGGAAATAAGGAGGATAAATATAACGCACCATCAAGACCATTGGTTTCAGGTGAAATTAGCAGAAAAGCTGCTTTTTTTATAACAGTCATTTTATTCATAGTAGGAATGGTTGCTACTTACTTTCTGAACCCCTACGCTTTAATTATTTACTTGCTAGCCTATTTAATGAATATAATATATGAATGGATGAAGGGCATTCCTTTTTTGGGAAACCTCTGGTTTGGTTTTCTGATTGGCCTAGCTCCTCTATATGGCATTTTGGCTTCAACTGACCTAAACTTACTCAAGGCTTTATATTATCCAAATTTAGTATATTTTATTCTTTTAGTAGCTGCTTCTTCTTCTGCCCTTTGCTATTATACCTATTTCAAAGATTACGAGGGAGACAAAAAAGCCGGTAAAAGAACATTAGTAGTCGTTTTTGGACCACAAGGAGTTAAATATTTCAATTTTCCAATAAGCATATTACCCTTTCTTCTACTGTGGACTTTTATACAACTAGGATTTTTAACTTACGGAATCAATCCTGTCTTTATAATCCTTACAATAATAGCTTTTATATTTTGTTTATATGCAGCTTTTTCTACTTTTAAAAACTTAAAACAAAACAAAAAAACTTTGGAACTTAATTTTGAATGCACTCCCCTCTTTTTGTCTACTTTAATTGCTATTATTTCACCTGTTATTGGATCTATACTTTTTGTTAGCTCATTTATAGTAATTAAAATTTTTTACAAAATGATGTATAGAAAAAAATTCTATTGACAATAATAATTTGGAAAAGTCTTAGTTTTTGTATTATAATAATAGAATATTTATAATTTTTATATTTTCAAAGGTCGGAATTACATTGATTTTACAAACAATAAACTCATTTTAATTTAGAAAAAAATGAATTTACAAAGAGAAAAATATTATCGATTATTGTTCCTTGTTTCAGCAATCTATGATATAGTTCTGGGGATTATCTTCACATTTTTCTCTAGCTGGGCCTTTGCCCTTTTGGGAATAAAAGAGAAAATGCCAGATTTTAGCGGATATCTTTCGCTAATAGGCGCCTTCCTTCTTGTAATTGGCATAGCTTACTTCTTAATTTATCGAGGTAATTTAGAAAAAAACCGCGACTTAATAACTATTGGCGTATTATATAAACTGGCTTATTGCACAATTGCTTTCGCTTATTTAGCTATGGGTTCCATTCCTCACCATATCTTTGTAAGCCTTTTCGGAATAGCGGACTTGATTTTCTTTGTTTTGATGTTAGAGTGCCGTCTT
>CAYOLB010000116.1:0-4942 GCA_964404675.1 uncultured Atribacterota bacterium
AACGGTTTAAAATCTTGTTTGATTATGCACCTGACGGATATTATATCAATGATCTGGAAGGTAATTTTATTGACGGAAATAAAGCTGCCCAGAGGATTATCGGGTATCAAAAAGAAGAGCTGGTTGGTAAAAACTTCTTCCAGTTGGATATTTTACCCTCCTATGAGATCCCCAAAGCCCAACAGACACTTGCGAGAAACCAACAGGGACTTTCCGCTGGTCCCGAAGAATTTACCCTGAACCGCAAAGACCATAAAGAGGTAGCAGTGGAGATTTTCACCTATCCGCTGAAAATGAAAGAGAAACCTTTAATACTTGCAATAGCCCGGGATATCAGCAAACGCAAGAGGGCAGAAAAGGCTCTTGCTGAACGAAACAAAGAACTGAATTGCCTGTATCGTATTTCCAAAATAATGGAAGCCGCGAATATTTCTATTGACCAGGCTTTCCAGGGCATAGTGGAATTTTTGCCCTCAGCATGGCAATATCCTGAGTTTACCTGTGCCAGGTTAAAGCTGAACGGCCAAAATTATCAATCAAAGAATTTCCGGGAAACAACATTAAAACAGTTTGCCCCGATTACTGTCAAGAACAAGCCAGTGGGTGAACTTGAAGTCTGTTGTTTAAAGGCCATCTCCCAATCAGAAGAATTTTCTTTCTTGGAAGAAGAAGACAATTTAATAGATTCCATTGCCAAAAAAATTAGCCGATTCTTGGAGCGCAAACAGGTAGAAGAAAGAATCAAGCACCTCAACCAAGTTCTCCGTTCCATCCGTAATATCAATCAGCTGATTATCACCGAAAAAGATTGTGACACCTTTATCCAGAAAGCCTGTAACATCTTAGTAGAAACCCGTGGGTATAACCATGCCTGGATTATTCTGTTGGATAAAGATAAGAAAGTCACCAGCTCAGCTGAGGAAGGCTATGGGAAAAACTTTGTTCTTTTAGAGAAACAGATCAAAAATGGGAAATGGCCAGAATGTATGCAGAAGGCCTTCGAACAGAGAGGAATTAATATAATCGAGGATTCCAGCTCACAATGCAACAAATGTATATTTAAAGATTATTATCAAGGCTGGAGTACTTATACCATTCGCCTTAAACATAACAAAATAACTTATGGTATCTTTTTGGTATCCATCCCTAAAATCTATCGAAACAACAAAGAAGAACAGGATCTCTTTAAGGAAGTAGCAGGGGATCTTTCTTTTGCCCTTTACAGTATGGAACTGGAAGAAAATCAGAAACAGGCAAATGAGAATCTGCGTAAGGCCATAAATGCCACTATTGAAGCCATCTCCAAAATATTGGAAACCCGGGACCCCTATACTGCCGGCCATCAATATAGAGTTTATCAGCTCTCTGTAGCGATAGCCCGTGAGTTACGTCTTTCCAAGGAGAAGATCGAAGCGATCAGAATTGCCTCCCTTATCCATGATATTGGTAAAATGGCTATCCCCTCGGAAATTCTGACCAAGCCGGGGAAGCTAAGCGGAATTGAACTTGACCTGATTAAGGAACATCCCCAGACAGGTTATGAGATCTTAAAAGATATTGATTTTCCCTATCCTATAGCACAAATAGTCCGGCAGCATCATGAAAGAATAAACGGTTCTGGTTATCCTAACCATTTAAAGGGTGACGAGATTTTTTTGGAAGCCAAGATTATCGGGGTAGCAGATGTAGCAGAGGCAATGTCCTCTCATCGCCCTTACCGGGCAGCTTTAGGCATTGAGGCAGCTCTGGATGAGATTTCTAAAAACAGAGGTATTCTTTATGATCCGGAGGTGGTGGATGCCTGTATAAGACTTTTTAGGAAAAAAGGGTTTAATTTTCACTAAAAAATATATATTTGAAATATGTAAAAAATCATAGAAGACCAATGGCGTAAAGGCATTAAAAAATTATGCAGGTGTGGTTGGGTTACGGAACTCACCCCTTACTTTTCTACCAGATCGTTTAAAGAGGTGGAAACATATTGGCAGTATAATCGATGAATACTTAAAAAAATAAATACAGTATTATCCCGGTTGATGATGAGAAAAAGCCTTATATATACTGGAAATCTTTTCAGTACAGAAGAGCGGGAATGAACGAACTTCTTGAATGGTATAACAAATTCAGCAAAACGAACATTGCTATTGTAACCGGAGATATCAGTCAATTGGCTGTTATTGATGTTGGTGATCTCACACTCCTTCCGGGGCTGAAAGAAAAAGTACCGGAGATCAGAAGGACAACCAGAGTAAAAACCGGCAGAGGTTATCATTTTTATTTTTCTCTTCAAGCTGAATATATTAAAAGAACCGACAGGCTGTTTGGTAAAAAACTTGAATTAAAAAGCAATGGTAGATATGTTATTGCCCCGCCTTCCATTATAAGAGACCATCAATATTTATTTGAAATACCCCTTCGTGAAATATTACCTCTTCCCAAAGTATTAAGCAAGAGACAAGATCAATCTACTGTTTATGACAAGAAAAGAAACAATAGTTTTAAAATACCTAGATACCATGGGAAGAAAGTTGACTGCATTCGTCAGATATTACAGAGAGACCTTAAAAAAGGGGAGAGAAATAACGGCCTGTTTATTCTCTATAATCTGCTGCTCCAGAATAAGAATTCCAAAAAATATGCCATGAAAATTGTAGAGAAAAAGAATAGCTCTCTGTCCAATTCCTTAACTGAACTTGAACTTAAAAAGATTTACCTGAAAACTTATCACTACGGGTGCAGCGGAATCCGGGGGAAACTTCCCTATGTCCGGTGTGAAAATTGTAGCTATCGCTTTAAGGGAGGACAGTTCAAGATCAATAATATCCTGATCCAGAATTTAAGGCTGCTGCCGGATCTGACCAATACCCAGCGGGGAATTGTCTGTCTGCTGGGGACTGTCTTTGACGGTGAATATCCCTCAATATATAAAATTGCAAAAACAGCAAAGATGAACTCAGCGACAGTTAAGAAAGCTATTAAGGTATTAAAAGAGAAAAATATTATTGATAATTTTCTTTATAATTGATAAATACAAAAAACCGTTCACTTTTTAATGGTCAAATTCTATATTTTCCAACGGTTTCCGAAGGAAAAAGGCGACTACTATACTGTATATAGTTAGGTATTTGTATATTTGAGTGTTTATTTTCTCTTTTCTCTGACTTAATCTTTCCTATCTGAAACACTTTCTTTCACTGTAACCCTCTTTTGCATTTGAGGCAATTCAGGAAATAAATAAGGACAGCCGGTTAGCAGAAAAGAAACTTTTTACCCTCTCTTTTTTTACCTGAAAAAAAGATATAAGCGGCTTGTCTGTGGGACCGGCTGCCCTCATATTTTATTCTAACATTTACTTATTGAATTATGCAAAACTAATCTATTTTGAGCATACCTTTTTTATATAAATAATTGCCATTACCAGTAGCAATATATCCTAATACAGAATATTTTTCTAAAGCTCCATATATACTTGTTTTGTTGTTTTGTTCTATTGCAATAGTAAGTTCTTTAAGATTATCTTCTATCATTTTAAAATAATTATCAGGAAATTTATAAAAAGTTTTTTTTGTATTTATAATATTACTTAAAAATGAATTTATGTTTGAATGGCTAGTCAATAAAACAGAATGAATAATAACAAGCATTGGGTCGTATTGTATATTTAGTACTCTGGATACCATAGCAAAAGTTGCACTAAAATAATACAATTTTTCGCTAATATCGTTAGTATCGCTCATTAAATTATATACTTTAAAGAATTCTTCTGTAATTATTTTTTTATTTTCATCAGATAGTATCAAAGTATAACCTCCTAAATATGTCTTAATAGTTTGTTCCTTTAATTCTTAAATTGTACAGTTACCAGTCTTTTCTCCGGTTGAACTAAAATTATCTTTAGCAGAAACAGGCTCAACAACCTCAGCGGTGTCTGTTGCAGTTGTATTTTTTGCCACAAGAATATTTTTGGCATATTGACTTTTTTGTATTTTTCTGAAAGATTCTTCTAAAAAGAAATTTAAGCTATCAACAATATTGTCTGTACCCACCATATTTTCGGATAGCTCCGCTCCACCAATATATATTTTTTCTTCTTCAACATTAGTTGTTTTTTTGTTCCCCGTTATTTTGCTTAATTTAACTATTGCATTATTGAGCATTATGTTTTCTGCCTTTTGGGGATCATACTTGTTTTCTGCTACATCTAAGAGCCATGGAAATAGCCGAATAAAGCGCAATAAGGCAATTCCTGCCGCAGAAGTCTTGGTTATTTTGTTTTTCCATTTAGCAAGAGTGCGAAAAGGAATTTCTAAAGTCCTTTCAATTGACGTTAAACTTCTTTTGTTTTTAATAAAATATTTTAGAATATTTTCAACGCTTTTTTGTTTTAAATCCTTGATAGTGTTTTCTATTTTATCTTCGTTTTGATCAAGGAAATCTCCTTGTGATTTGCATGTATGGCATATATTTTCAGTTATTTCAATCTTTTCTTCACCAGCAAAAGGTTCTTTGATATTGATTGTTTTTTTTGTTTCATAAATATTTTCAGAACCACATACTGGACATATTTTTTTATTATTCATAATAATTTTCCTCCAGGTTATTTCTTTATAGTAGCAGTTTAAAAAGATATTAGTATTTTAGTCATAATCCATATTTCTAGATAAGTGAAAAGATTTAATGGTCCATTTATTTGAGCTTTTATTGTAGAAAAAGGCAATATACCCTTTTTTGTTTCCGGATTCAAATTCATAAGAATCAACCATTATGGGGGTTTTCTTGTCTGGGTTATTTTTCCAAGGAACAGTGTTATAAAGAATTTTATTTTCCAATCCATTGTTTCGGACAAAGGATAGTATTTGTTCTTTTGTCCTTAGATTGAAAAACATATCTGCAAATTTATATACGTCAGAAAATATAAAGATATTTTCTTTATTTTTACAAG
>CAYOLB010000117.1:0-4488 GCA_964404675.1 uncultured Atribacterota bacterium
AGGGAAAAGCTTCCCTATGTCAGGTGTGAATATTGCACCTACCGGTTTAAGGGTGGGCAGTTAAGCGGGAGCAATATTCTGGTCAGGAGCTTAAGATTATTGCCGGAACTAACAAACACACAACGGAGCATCATCTGTCTGCTGGGAACTGTCTTTGATGGAGAAAATCCTTCTATTAGTAGAATATCAAAAGAAGCACATATGGACTGGAGAGTTGTTAAAAAAGCCATAAGTGAATTAAAAGAAAAAGGCTTTCCGCTTAAATAACAAAATGCAGAAAAACACTGTAAATTTACAGAGTCAAATTCTATATTTTCCAACAGTTTCATCTCTTAAAGGATACCTACTACAATATTGTATTTATTAGGTATTTGTATTTAATTAAGATTTACCTCTTTTATTACCTTTATCCCTCTTTATCCGGAGCATTATCTTTCCATGTGACCCTCTTTTGCATTTGAGCCGATTTTTACAACTTAGGCAACGATTTCTTTTCATAAAAATCACTAACAAAGTGGAACATAAGTGATAGATTAACGAGATAATTTATTCATTTCCAATTAATAATATAGTTATGAAGCGATAGTATAGAGCGGAATATATTTCTAATATAATAGTAGATAAGCGTTAATTATGTTTATTATATTATTATAGGATATAAATCAGACTAAATCTTATTTTTCAACAAAATCAAATTCCTTACTTTTGCATACCTCAACACAGGCATCCACTACGTCCGGATCATAGAGGATGTTTTTATTCTTTTTAATTTCCTCCAAGGCTACCTTAATTCCCAATGCCGGACGGTATGGTCGGTGGGAAGACATGGCTTCTACTGTATCTGCTACACCTATAATTTTGGCTTCCAGGAGAATCTCCTCACCCTTCAGCCCCCTGGGATATCCGGAGCCGTTTAATCGTTCATGGTGCTGATAAATAATTTCAGCCAAGGGCCAGGGGAAATCTGATTCTTTTAAAACATTGTAACCGTTCTTTGGATGCTCTTGTATCATTTTAAATTCAAGATCGGTTAATTTCCTTGGTTTATTTAAGATTTCTGCTGGTGTATTGTTTTTCCCGATATCATGAATGAGAGCTGCATATTTAATGCCCTCAATTTGATTTTTTGGTAGACCCATTTTTTTGGCAATGGCAACAGAAAGTTGACTTACATTTTTCTGATGCCCGGAAGTATAAGGATCTCTCCCTTCTACTATTTTTGTAATAGATTGTATCATTTTATCCGAGAAGTTTTGCAATTTGTTGTATCTACAATCGTTTTCTAAGGCTAGCCCAATCGTATTGGCTAATGGCTGCAATTTTTTGAGGTCATTTTTATTGAAAAATCCTACCTTTTTAGAATTGACATGGAGAAAGCCAAAGAGGTTATCTTGACAATAAATCGGAATACTGATATTTGAGCGGATCCATTCCGTATCTGGTAGAAGTTTCCAACTCTTTTCTTTCGTTGTATCGGAAATAATAATTGCTTTTTTGTTTTTAATGATATTTTGGTCTATAGACATTCCTTTTAGAGATATAGGCTTGTTAATATTCTGTATTTTTTTATCCTTTAAAAACCTTCGATAACCAAGTGAGGCCTTGATGGAAAAGCAGCCTTCTTCCAAGATAGAGATATCTGCTGCATCAAAATTAACTATTTTTTTGGCGTACACCAGGGCTTTTTTAAAAAGCGAAGATGGTTTTATATCGGAAATTAGAGAAAAGGTAAGCTTATTAAAGCGTTCTGCCACTTTCCGCTGGTTTTGTTCATTTTTCAGCATTTGTTTCAGGGAGGTAATATCTGTTGCTATACATAAAATTGAATTTGTTTCCTTATTTTTATCTTTAATTGGCTTAACCATTGTTCTAAACCATCTCGTATTTTGCTTGATATCTTTAACCTTTAATTTAAGTTCTTTTTCTTTACCATTATCCAGCACAAATTCCATGGTTTGAATAAGTCTTCTGATCTGGGGAGGAAAGTCAAAGTCTCTAGCTGATTTACCATATAAATTTCTTTTATTTAGTTTGTATTCAGAAGCCTGAATAAAATTTTTGTTAGCCTTAATAAAATTATCATTACAGAAAATAAATTTTAATTCCCTGTCTAAGGAGAAAATAATTTCACCTGAACTTTCCAAGAGATTAAGATGTTTTTGGTTACTTTTACTAAGTTTATCAATCTGTGTTTCTCTTTCAATCCCACTGGAAAATATCTGGGCAGTAACTTGAAGGAGGTGGATGTCTGCTTTTTTCCAATTGATATATTTTTTTACCTTGTCAAACCCGATAAACCCCAATAATGTTCCCTGGGAAAAAACAGGGAGAACCAGCAATGATTTAATGTTTTGCTGTTGGAGTATTTCTTTTTCCTGGGAAGCCTCTTCCGGCATTTTCGAGACATTGCGCACTAAGATAATTTCATGATTTTTCAATTTTTTCATCCACCAGGGGAATATGTCTATAGGAAGATCCTGCAAATTATCTTTTTCTGAAGAGATGTCAGCGGCACAATACTCGTGTGTATTATCCATAATTTCCCCATTATTACGAAGCAAGAATAAATAACAGCGATCAGCTTTTACAAGTTGGCCTAAATCTGCCAGAGAAGAATTAATAGCATCATCTAAGCTATTTCCGGAAATAAAGCGATAAGAAATAACCGAGAGAACTTTTTCAAAAAGCAACCTTTCTTTTAATCTCTGGGCACTCTCCTCATGTAAGCTAATATCGCGGCTGAATCCGTAACACACATTTTTATTACCCCATTTACCCTGCATGATCCGGCTTTCTACAGGAATGGTTTCTCCAGTCTTGGTCATCAAGGGGAGATAGCACACAGTCATTTTATTTTCCATCATTTTATTAAATATTGCTTTTGCCTTTGCCTTTAGATAGGGTGGATGTAAATCAAGTACATGTTTTTTTAAAATCTCTTTTTGACTATAACCCAGTCTGTTGCGTGTTACCAAATTTGTTTTGATGATGTCACCATTGTTGTCACATATGAATAAAAAATCTTCCATTTTATTAAATATATTTTCCAGGTTTTCCTGATTTTCTTTTAATAGTTGATATTCTCTGATTCTGGCAATAATTTGTTTGATTTGTAAGACAACGGTTTCTATAATGTTCTTTTTGGTAACAGGAAAATAATCATATTGGTGGGATGCTAAATTCAGGCTGGCAATTACCTTCTTTTGGTACCAGATGGGGATTACAGCCACTGCTTTTATTTTCTCCCTTTGTAATTTTTTCGTATTCGATGACTTCGTATAGTAAATGGGATTTCCGGCTATTATAGATCGACCCTTTTCGGAACTAAGGTGAATAAATTGGCTATCTTTTATGAAATCTTTAGAAAGTCCGGAATGGATAGCTAGTTTGAGATAATTTTCTTGATAATCAACAAAATAAATACCACCTGCATCGGCTCCGGTTATTTCTAAAAGGTGATCTAAAATAAACTGTAAAACTTCGTTAGAATCTTGATAGATGTCGAACTGCTGCATTGCCTTGGTCATAAATTGATTATTTTGTGCTAATTGTTCTTCATTGTCTGATAAATCTAAAAGCGAATAAATAAAGGCTTTATCTTGACCAAAATTAAAAGTTTTTATGGTTACTTCTACTGGTATAAGTTTGCTTTGATCAAGTCTTCTAATTTCGCTATAATACCTTATCAACTCCCGAGCATTTTGTTTTATTTGTGAGAATTTGTCTTTGGACTGCTCTAATAAATGCTCAGGGAATAATTCCCAATAAAACATGAAAAGAATATCTGCTGCTAGTTTCCCTAATAGATGAGCAGCCTGACTGTTTATTTCGACAATTCTTCCTGATTTAATATCGACCAGAACTGAGGCATAGGGCAGGGCTTCCAAAAAGTTTTTTTTGTTGACAACTATTTGCTCTTTCATTATAATTTATTCCTTTGTCTTTTTTTAAAATATTTATGATATTTTCTAAGATTTTTAAGATCTGTAAAATAATAAAAACCCGGTAGTCTGGCAGCCTTAATAAATATATTATTTTAGGCCCATGGCTTTGCGTCCTGCCCTTTCGGGCAGTTTGCCTTTATCAGGTTTGCAATAATAGAAATCTAGAGTAATAAAAAATAGCTCTACTTGAATTATTCCCCATTTATGAGTGTTTTAGATATTTATAGCCGGGGATTATAATTATATGAAATTTAATATTACATAAAATCGTATTATCTTCTAAACGATTTAAATGATAACTTTATAATAACATAAGCGGTATCTAAAATTAAAGCTAACCATATTATGATAGTTCTTTTAGCCAAGATTTTTATTTTCCATCACCCAGGATTCCCTGAATGTAAAACATGGAATCTTCATGAATATTCAGATAATCTATCCAGGGGCTCCATCCTTTGCTTACAGAAAAAGATGCCTGATAGAGGGAAAGCCTATCAGGCATCTTTTCATTGTTTATAACTAGGTTATTTAGGTAACAGCAGAC
>CAYOLB010000118.1:0-7133 GCA_964404675.1 uncultured Atribacterota bacterium
AGTATTTTAGAATATCTAGCAAACATTCCGGAAGAGATAAAAAGACATATTAACCAGAATACTCTTTTGGAAAATTTTTTTATCCGGATAGGTGATTAATTATGCCAAAGATTGTCGGTATACAATTTCATAGTTCTGAGACTGTATATTACTTTAAAAATACAAAATATGTTTTGGATGTTGGTGATTTATGTATTGTAAAAACCTCTTTAGGTTTGGATATTGGGAAAGTAGTAGTACCCGTCCAGTATATTAAATCTGAAGAAATGAAAACCCCTTTAAAGACAATTTTACGAAAAGCAACAAAGAATGATTTTGATAAGTGGAAGAATATACAATTAGATGAGCAAGAAGCTTATAAAATTTGTCAGGAGAAAATCAATAAATTCCAATTAGATATGCACCTTATTAGGAGTAAATATTTGTTTGACAAAAGCCAATTAGTTTTTTATTTTTATGCTGATAACCGTGTTGATTTTCGTGAATTGGTAAAAGATTTAGCTCAAACCTTTAAGACAAAAATTGAGTTAAAACAGGTAGGTGTCCGGGATAAAGCAAGAATGGTGGGTGGTCTAGGTATTTGTGGGAGACCACTCTGCTGTTCTACTTTTTTATCTGAATTCAAGCCAGTGCCTATAAATGTTGCTAAGATGCAAAGTGTTGGCTTAAATCTTTCTAAGGTTTCCGGTGCCTGTGGTAGATTAAAGTGCTGCCTAAACTATGAGGCGCAGTTTTATAAAGAGGAATTAAAGAAATATCCTAAAATAGGCAAGTATGCAAAAACAAAAGATGGAAAAGAAGGAAAGGTAATTGAAGTTAATATATTGAGTCGGTACATTGTTATAGAAACCATCGAAAAAGATGATAATGGACATATTAAAAATAGAGTGAAGGTGCCAATTGAAGATTGGGTAAGTAATAATGGGGAGGTAAATAAGAAAAACAATAATGCCAGGAATAATAATTCATCCGGGAGAAACAATAGAATCGCTGGGCAAAAATCAGCCAAAAATAATTCAGGACAAAAATAATTATCGTTTTTCTATGGATTCTGTTATTTTGGCAAGATTTGTTCATACTAAAAAAAGAGAAAAAATAATAGACCTGGGAACAGGATGTGGAATTATACCACTCTTGATCTATAACCAAAGCATAAACAATTATATTTATGCTATAGAGATACAGGAAAAACTAGCGGATATTGCAAAAAGAAATGTAATTTTAAATCATTTAGAAGAAAATATTTGTGTCATTAATGATGATATAAAAAACCTAAAAAAGCAATTTCCAGGAGAATTTTTTGATGTTACAACGGTCAATCCCCCTTATATACAAGCTGGGAAAGGGAAAATAAGTGAGACTACTGAGCAGCTATTAGCTAGACATGAGATAAATATGACACTGGATAACATGGCAGCAATAAGCAGTTATTTGCTAAAAAAAAGAGGAAGATTTTACCTTATTCATCGCGCTGACAGATTAATTTCTGTTATAATGGCACTTAAAAAATATAGATTAGAACCAAAAACCTTGCAATTTGTTTATACCAGAAAAAACAATACTGCCAGAAGATTTCTTCTAGAAGCAAGAAAGAATGGAGGAACAGAACTAAAAGTGCTGGCTCCACTGTTTTTGGACCGATAATATAAAATAGTATCGAGTATGTAGTATCGAGTATCGAGTCCGAAATGCAAAAACAAAATCAATTGAAGAAATACAGGATAAGAAACAAATATAATCGATCGGTCTTCCGGTCATCCAGTGAATACAGTTTACCGATTGGCCAGTTACACGAAGAAAATTTACCAATTAAAGACAGTATACAGTATCGAGTATCGTGTATTGTGTATCGAGTCCAATACAAGAAAATACAATAAACTAAATAATATAGTATGTAGTATCGAGTACTAAATACAGTAACAAGTAATAAGTAATAAAATCAGTTTTCAGTTGTCAGTTTTCGGTTTACAGTTAAATACAAAAATACAGGTTATCAATTAAAACCGTATTGCGTCGTACGTATTGCGTATTGCGTTTGAATACAAATAAAAATACAAGATGAAAAATAAATACATTTTTTAGTTTTTAGTTAAATATAATCGAAAATATTTAGGAAATTATCTTCTCCAAATACTTCCCTATCAGCTTAGGGGGTGTTTAATAATTTCCCTCTCCCCTCGGAGGGAGAGGGTTAGGGTGAGGGGGAGGAAATAAAGTGAAAGTAATGAGTAATAAAATCAGTTTTCAGTTTTCGGTTTACAGTTAAAAGATTACCAGGTGCAAGATGCAAACTAAAAAGAATATGGAAAAGATTTTAGTATTTTTTAACGAAAAATGGAAAACGAAATAAAGGATTTTTAAAAATGGAAAATCATCAACCGGGAAAATTATATATATGCGGTACGCCAATCGGGAATCTCGATGATATCACACTGCGAAGCCTGGAAACCCTCCGAAAGGTTGATTTAATTGCAGCTGAAGATACCAGGCATACCAAAAAATTGCTTGATCATTATCATATTGAGAAGCCTTTGACCAGTTATCATGAATTTAATAAAAAAAAGAAAGGTGATATCATATTAGAATACCTGAAAAATGGTCAGGATATTGCACTGGTCTCTGATGCAGGAATGCCAGGAATATGTGATCCAGGGTTTCAGGTAATTAACTTGGCAATAGATAATAATATAATGGTAGTCCCAATACCAGGAGTTTCTGCATTAACAACTGCTTTAGTGGTATCAGGATTTGAGATGAGCAGTTTTATCTTTGAGGGTTTTGTACCCAAAAAAAAGGCTGAGAAGGAACATTTTTTTTCCAGATTTAAAAATGAGAACAGAACGATTATTTTTTATGAGTCACCCTATAGAATCAAAGATACCCTGGAAATGATGATAAAAATAATCGGAAATAGAAGAATTGTAATTAGCAGAGAATTGACCAAAAAATTTGAAGAGGTTAAACGAGGATATATTTCTGAACTCATTAATGAATTAAACAATAGGACTATCAAGGGAGAACTCACTGTACTGCTGGAGGGTTTTAATAAAAGAAAAGACGGGATAGATTATTGGGATGAGAGGGATGACAATATTGAATTAATAGATGAGATTAAAAAAAAGGTGAAAAATTACCTGAAAAAGGGTTATTATAATAAAGATATTGTTATACTGATAACATGCGAGTATGATGTACCGAAAAATTGGGTTTATCAAAATATTATAGAACAACGCAATCAGGCTTCTTAAGCAGCCTGTTTCGTTGATAAAATCTAAGAGAAAGGACTACAGGAAGAAAATGGAAAAAGGAAAAGCTTATTATATTACAACACCCATATATTATGTTAATGATGTGCCACATATAGGTCATGCCTATACCACTATTGCTGCTGATACTATGGCACGATATAAGAGGCTAAGGGGATTTGATGTTCTCTTTGCAACTGGAACAGATGAACATGGTCAAAAGATAGCAAAATCTGCAGAAAAGATGGGATTGAAGCCCCTGGAATTAGCCAATCAGGTTGTGGCAAAATTTAAAAATCTTTGGCCACGACTTAATATTGAGCCTGATGATTTTATACGTACTACTGAAAAACGACATGAGCAGGTAGTACAAAAATTATTCAATAAACTATATGAAAAAGGAGATATTTATAAAGGAGAATATGAGGGTTGGTATTGTGTAACCTGTGAGGCATTCTGGCCAGAAAGCCAGATTGAAGGGAATAAATGTCCCGATTGTGGAAGGCCTGTTGAAAAATTTAAAGAAGAAAGTTATTTTTTCAAAATGAGCAAATATCAAGACAAATTACTTCAATACATAAAAAACCACCCAGATTGCATCAAGCCTGAATCCAGAAAAAATGAAATTATTCGTTTTATTGAAAGAGGGCTGAAGGATCAGAGTGTAACCAGAACGAGAGCGAGTCTTGACTGGGGAATTGATGTCCCCTTTGACTCAGAACATGTAATATATGTTTGGTTTGATGCCTTAATTAATTATCTGACTGTGGCTGGTTATGGTATAGATGAAGAAAAATTTAATTTTTATTGGCCAGAAGCAGTGCATTTAATTGGAAAAGACATATTAAGATTTCATACCATTATCTGGTTTACCATGTTAATGGCAGCCGATATAGCACCACCAAAAATGGTTTTTTCTCATGGTTGGTGGACTATGGAAGGTGAAAAAATGTCAAAATCAAAGGGCAATGTTGTTGATCCATATCAGGTAACTGATGAATTTGATGCAGATGCCTTCAGGTATTTCTTACTGAGGGAACTATGTTTTGGCCAGGATGGTAATTTTTCCAAAAAATTACTGATACAACGTATTAACTATGACTTGGCTAATGACCTAGGGAATTTATTAAGCAGAACAGTTGCCATGACTAAGATATTTTGTGACCGAAAAATCCCGGAACCTTTAGGAAAAGATGAAGATTATGATATAGAATTACAGGATTTGGCTAGAGATATGGTTGAACAATATGTTTTAGAAATGGATCAGATGTCTTTTAATGTAGCCTTGGAAAGCATTTGGACATTGGTTCGTAGAACCAATAAATATATTGATCAGACAGAGCCATGGTTGTTGGGTCGAGAAAAGAACAAGCAGCAACGATTAGAGAAGGTTATTTTTCATCTGGCACAATCATTACAAATAATCTCAATTTTGTTATATCCCTTTATGCCTGCAACAGCATTAAAGATCTGGGGGCAGCTAGGGATTAAAGAAGACATAAAAAGTATGCGTATTCCAGAAAATACCAAATGGGGTATACTTGCACCTGGTACCATGGTAAATCCTGGTGAGAACCTATTTCCGAGAATTGATGATAAAAAGAAAAAAGATCAGCAAAAGGGCAAAAAAGAGCAGACAGACCAAAAAAATAAAGTAGAAGAAAAATGTGAAGCACAAACAAAGACCATATCTATTGAAGATTTTAAAAAGTTAGATTTAAGGATAGGCAAAGTATTATCTGCTGAAGATGTTCCTGGTGCTGATAAATTGTTAAAGATAACAGTTGATTTTAACACTGAAAAAAGGACATTAGTTGCCGGGATAAAACAACATTATTCGCCCGAAGAGCTTATTGCTAAAAACATCGTAGTTGTATTTAATTTGGAACCTGCTAAAATTAGAGGCATTCAGTCTCAAGGGATGTTATTAGCTGCCGCAAACGGGGGAAAGGTTATCTTATTAACTACTGATAAAGATATTGATGCTGGCAGCAAGATTCGTTAATAGTTTCAAAGCACTATATAATTAAAAATTTATGTGAAAGATATATAGGTGGTAAAATGGAGAAAACTGATAAACAGGGAAAAATCAAGAAAAGTAGGAAGAAATCAAAAAAACCAAACCTATTAGATAGCCATTTTAATACTATTGTCATTATTTTCTTGGTTGTAGCAATATTGCTATTGATAATCAGTCAAATTGAAATATACCAACTTCGTCAGTCTATGACAGATTTATCATCATCCTACCAGGATATTATAGAGAAAAATATTCTGTTGAGGGAAAAGATTAATGAACAAAACGATAAAATTGATTTAGTAAATAGTCAATTTGAAGACTATAAACGTGAAAGAATAACTAAGGAGCAATTCACTGAAATCTATATGCAGCTTCAGGAGTTGACTGGTATGATTTCAGAGGAAAATAAACGGAAATTTTATATTAATCGCATTGTAAACATTATATCCAGTAACAATAGTCAGCTGGAAAGTGAAACAATTTATGAAATCTCTAAACATATTTATGAAATATCCTTACAATATAATTTTAACCCTTTATTAACCTGTGCTTTGATAAAAGTAGAAAGTAACTTCATAATAGATGCGGTTTCTGATTCTTATGCCTTTGGTTTATGTCAGGTTCGTCGCTTAATTGCCAGAGAATTAGCTGAGAATATTGGTATAAAGTGGGATGGAGCTGAAAAAACACTTTTTAATCCAGAAAAGAATATCAGAATAGGAATATATTATTTGGCTTTACTTTATGATGATTTTGAAGATATGAGATTAGCTTTGACTGCTTATAATTATGGGCCTTTCAAAATTCAAGAATTGATTGCTGAACAAGAAGAAATTCCTGAAATTTATTCTGATAAAGTACTTGAATATTATGCGCAATATCGTGGTTTTGATATTGAGCAGGTTGATGAAATGTTACAGCAAGAGGTATGTGAATGATTTATAAATATCTTAATTCAAATTAATTTTAATTTCCACCTTGTCTTGTTTGCAAATAAATAATAAAAGGGATGATGAAAAATGAAAAATATGGCACTTATTTTAGCTGGAGGAAGAGGGAAGCGTTTTTGGCCTCATAGTAGATTTCATAAACCAAAACAATTATTGAAATCTCCTAGCGGAAACACAATGTTAAGAGATACCTTTGAAAGGCTTCTCCCATATTTTGACACTGATGATATTTATATTGCCACTATAGAAGACTTAATTCAGCCTATAAGGGAAATGCTCCCAGAAATAGATATGCTTAATTATATTGTAGAACCTACCGGCAGGGATACAGCAGCATCTATTGCTTTGTCAGCTCTTCTGATTAGTAGACATAGGCATCAGGATGCCAATCTGGCTATTTTCCCGATAGATCATTATATTACTGAGAAAGAAAAATTTTTTAATGCTTTAAATAAAGGTTTTCAAACTGTTCAACAGTTTAAAAAGCCTGTGATAATTGGCATTAGACCCAGTCAGAATGAGACCAGGTATGGTTATATCTGTGCAGGGGAAAATGTTGCTAAAAATGGAAAAGAACAAATTTATCAGGTAGAGACATTTAAAGAAAAACCAGAGATAGAATGGATTGAAGAAAACAAAAAGAATCATGAATTATTTTGGAATACTGGTATTTATATATTTCCCGGTGGACTAATATTAGAATTAATAAAAAAATGGATGCCAGAACTTGACCGGGCTATAAATAATATAGCCCAGAGTATTGGAACACTAGAGAAAGGCGCAATTATCAAAAAACAGTTTCAAATCATTGAATCAACTTCTTTCGAATATGGCGTATTGGAAAATGTTAACGATCTGATAGTTATAGATGGACAATTCAAGTGGGAAGATATTGGTTCATGGCATGCTATAGAAAGA
>CAYOLB010000119.1:0-2886 GCA_964404675.1 uncultured Atribacterota bacterium
AAATAGATGAATTGTTTTTCCTACCCCAGTTTCAACATAATTATTTTCATATTCTAATCTGAACAATTGACGGGTTAAATCTCCTGAACAGTGAGAAGGGGCAACATAGCGAACACCCAAATTTCTAAATTCAGTAATGATTTTCTCAAGATTCGCCTGCGACTGACCCATTAAATGAAATCCACCCATTACCAAAAGTACATTATCTTTGAATAAATCTTTTACTTTTTTAACAATATCAACAATACCGGGATGAGCACAACCAGCAATAACTATCATTCCCAGTTCTGTCTGTAATATAAGTGATTGCTCTTTAATTCCCATGCCAAGCTCCCCTGTCGAATAAGCATTTGAGCAAATTTTAGACCATTCCTTAATTCCAAACACTTGTGCACCATAATGTTCGATTATTTCTTTAAAATTATCGGGAAAACTTTGGGGAAGATATACATCAGCTTTAGCATTTTGTTTTAGAAATTGTTCCAACCCTCCTACATGATCTCCATGAATATGAGAAAGAACTATTAAATCTATTTCTTGTGGGGAGATATCCATTTTTTTCATATTCTCTAATAAAACAGTACCATCACCACCAGTATCAAAGAGTATTGTTTCCTCTAAACCCCTAATCAGACAGGAAAAACCCCAGGAAGTTTTTAAACCTGGCTTAAAGGGATAATTGTCATAAGTTATAGTTATACTAAGATTCTGATGATACTTATTTTTTTCTTCTTTTGCTAATGTTTCTTGTGTATGACAATGAAACAAATCAAGGATCATACTAGAAATTATTAAAAACAAGAAGATACATACTAATAAAAAATACAATATATTCATTTTACTCATAATCAACCTCTCTTGATTTAATATTTTATAAATTATGAACCATAATATTTGCTAATCATTCTCAAGGCAATAGATTCAGGAATAAAAGGTTTTAAACCGATAATAGTAGAACTTGGACCAATACGATAACGTAAACGAGGATTATTACTCTGTATGATTCTTTCAATTAACTCAGCAAGCTTATCTGGCGATTCTCCTTTTCTTTCTGATTTCTCAACTTCTTGAATAGTATTAGAAAAACGTTGCCAATAAATTGAATCTTGCTGACAATGCCTGACAATGACCCGATGATCTGTCAATGGAGTATTAAAATCACCTGGTTCAACTAATGACACCTTTATATTAAATGCCTCTAATTCTAAACGGAGTGCTTCTGTATAACCTTCTAAGGCATATTTTGTTGCAGCATAAAAACCCTGGAAAGGAATACCTACAAGTCCTATCAGTGAACCAATATTAATGATTCTTCCTTCTCCCTGCTCTCGCATAACAGGAATCACTTGTCGACATACCCTATGTATACCAAAGAAATTAGTATCAAAAATCTGTTGTGCCTCCTTTATTGTTGTATCTTCAATACTTCCTGCTATACTATAACCAGCGCTATTGATAAGCACATCTATATGATTGACTGTTTTTAGAACATGATCTATGGCGCTTTTCACTGATAGACTAGAATTAATGTCCATCTCAACTATCTGAAAATTCCCTTTATATTCTTTCAGGTTATTGAACTTAGTTTTATCAGGACGACGACTCGTTCCGAATACCTGAAATCCACTTCTAACCAAACGATAAACAAAGGCCTTTCCGAAACCCCCAGATGCACCGGCAATAAAAATCACTTTAGAAGAATTTTCTTCCATACTCTTTAAACCTCCCATGATAATTCCAAATAGAAATTTTCTTTTAGTTCTATCTTCTTTTTTTGGCTACACTATTTACTGTTCGCTAATTATATGACCTGCTAGATAAGTAAAGCATGAATAATCTAATACAATTTATTTAATATAAGTGAGAAAATGGATATCGATTCAAAACTTCAAATTAATTTTCCCTCTAATCCTAAATTTTCAATAATAAATAATTAAAACTTCATCAATTCCAAATAAGTATTCATACGAGATGTTTGAGATGAAAAAACCCTTATACATCTATAGTATAAGGGTTTTAAAAATTAAATGACAAAAGATTTCTCTAAATATTTGAAAAAAGGAATATCTTTTTTTCATCAAGGCCAGATGCCTCTAAATTTCATTGCTTGGGCAACTCTATTGACAGCACAGATATAAGCTGCAGTACGATTATCTATGTTCTCTTTTTGAGCGATGTGTAAGACTTCATTGAAAGCCTTTTCCATTCTGGCTTTTAATCTTAAATGAACTTTCTCTTCACTCCAAAAATAACCATTTAAATTTTGTACCCATTCAAAATAGGATACCACTACACCCCCCGCATTAGCTAATATATCAGGAATGATAAATACTCCTTTTTCTCTTAATATTTCATCTGCTTCTGGAGTAGTTGGTCCATTTGCCGCCTCTGCTATAATCTTTGCCTTTATATCCTGGGCATTATTTTCATTAATAACCTCTTCTAATGCCGCAGGTATTAATAAATCACATTCCAACTTTAGCAAGTCATCATTAGTAATTGTTTCAGTGCCATTTCTTTGAAAATTTGTTACACTTCCCGTTTCTTTTTTATGCTGATATAATGCTATTGGATCAAGTCCGTTAGGATTATATGATCCTCCGCTGGAATCACTTACTCCAATAATTTTGAGCCCTTTCTCATGGAGGAATTTAGCAATAAAAGAACCTGCATTACCAAAACCCTGAATAACAACTGTTGCTTCTTCAGAAACAATATCTAGACGATTTAATGATAAAAGGATAGTCTGAACTACACCAGACGCTGTTGCTTCAACTCTCCCCTCAGATCCCCACAAATCAAGTGGTTTACCGGTAACACAAGCAAAAGCTGCTTCTCCATTGAGCATATTATAAGTGTCAATATACCATCCCATTATTTGTGGAT
>CAYOLB010000120.1:0-2745 GCA_964404675.1 uncultured Atribacterota bacterium
TATATACCAATATATGCACGCTCAAAAAGATATAACATTCAGCGGTGACCCTTCTGTTCCCGATAATTGGAATGATATTTGGACACAAGAAGAAGCAGATGATTTGGGGAGTCCTTCCGGTTGGTTGAATATGGACGGCGGAAGATGGTGGGCTGGAAATAAATGGCAAATTAGACGAACAGCAGTAATTGCAAAAACAGCAAGTTCGTTATTGTTATCAGGATACGATGTAGTAGGTTGGGGGTTTAGAGTAGCAGTGGGGTTTGCTACCGGATATACATCAGGGAAAATAATAATACAGCAAGGCGACTCCACACACCCACACGATACGCCAGAAGCAGGGGATTTTGACAAAGACCATTATAGTGGGAATTTAGCTGAAGTATCCTATTCTGATAATGGAAAAATGATAGATATTGATTTACCTGTAGGACTATTGAATGCAAACGGCGACCCTGTCAGATTAGTTATAAGAACAGAAGACGACATAAACGGAATAGAGCCGTCTGCTTATTTGGAAAATTTATCTGGTAGATTAGTGATGTGGAACTACCCGTATGAGGATATAGAAAACAGTCCTCATATTTACGTTGAAGTTACTGTTCGTGACCTTGATGTTGAAACTGAAAATCCAGAAAATCTCGAATCAGATGGATTTGATATGCTTGGCAATATAGAAAATTGTAGTATTGAATTTATCGATAGTAAGGGGTTTGAATGGAAAGAAGGGGAATTGGGAGTGCCTGTTAGTGTAGAAGCAGCCCCTGCTGGTTTTATGGCAAACTGTAGATACAAATATAGCCTTGAAGTAGACACAACTAAAGATTTGTATTATAGGGCTTGGGGAGAAAATGAAAACGGTAAATTCTATGGTAATTGGGTTAGGGTGTATACATATACTTTGACTAACGTTAAAGCTGAAAAAATATCGTCATCAGCAACCACGAGGTTGTATGGAGAAATATCATGATAAGCAAAAGAGGTTTTGAATACATAATACAAGACGAAGAGCCTTTAATTGGAACAACAGGGACTGAAGTTTTAGAAGAAAGCGAAGAAGGTTTTGATGAAGGTGAATATTCTTTTGATGTTTCGGCTCTTTATGGTTTGGATTATGGAAATGAAGATTGGGAAGAAACAACAGTTTGGTGGTTTAGAGCTATTTGTTATGATGAATTTGATAATAAATATACCGCAGATTCGTGGATGAAAAATGTCCCGACAGTAGAAACCAATGCATGTTCAGACACAACACATAACTCCACTAAGGGGAATGGAGAAATTACCGACAAAGGTGCGAATGATATAACCGAAAGAGGATTCAGAGTCATTAAGGAATATCAGGGCAATCAATGGGATATGAATTTCTATATTGGGGTTACGGTTTTTATTGACGCTTTATTTAAGGTCATGGAAGATATTGAAAAAAACACTATTTTGGGTGGGGATACAGGATATGAAGTTATAGGCTATTACTGGACTGGAAAATTTTATCGGGATACTTTAGATGACAGCGAACTAATAGGAGTTTACGAAAAGACAATCGGGGGCGGTTTTGGAGGAGAGGGTTTTGGAATCTATTTGAAACCAGGAGATACCTATAAAATTCAGTCCATAGCAAAAAATAGTTTAGGGACTGGATATGGTGAGGAAGTAGAGATTACTACAAATCAGATATTATTACCAGTTGATGACGACCAGATAGGGTATAACAAATTCGAAAAAACAGTTACTTTGGGAACTATCCCAACAGGATTATATGCAACACGGATAGGAATAAGATTAGGTAGAACAAAATCCTGTAGCGAATTACATTATTTTGAAGATGGGCAATTTAGTACAGGCGAAAGTGTTACTTTTATGGTAGAGCTTGAGCCTGATTCCTCTTATTATATCATGCCATATATTGTTATAGATTATGGAGATTACGAAGAAGAGATTTTAGGAATGATGAATTATACTGACCCTGATATAGAAGATGAATATTTAAGTAACTACCCGGTGGAAGTTACAGATGATATAGAAGATGAGGATGACCAAGGTTTTGGAAAAAACACTCAAGCAGGGGAAGGGAATTACAGTTACAGGCAAATCGAAAAGGAAATCAAATGTGAGAAAATCGGAGAACAAAGTCTGATTGATTATTATGGAAGAAGAAGAAGTTATACAGTAAGCAATCACTTGATTCAGACCAAAGGTTTATGTTGTATTATCGTATCGGATTATTTGGACAAATTCCAGAGAATCAAATTAAAGGTAGCAGTAGATATTGATATGCCGATACCATTTGAAGAAGAAGATACTATCCTTTTAGGTGATGGTAAAACCTTATTTAAGAGTGATACGCAGGGAGAGGTTTTATTTAAAGCTGATGGCGAAGGTGAATTAGAACAAAATTCGTATATCCTTGCCAAAATTAGAAAAGTTGGCATAGCTTATACATCAGGAAATGAAGTAATAATCCCATTAGAATTGGAGGTTTAATATGGCAAATCACAAATATTCTCAAGAATCTGCAGGAAGTGGTAGAGTTTCCACAGCAGATTATGTAGATGAAACAAATACTATAAATGAAATAAGACAAATTGTAGAAGACCTTGCAATTATTGTAGGGCAATTAAAATTAGGAGATGGGACTTACCCGGTAGATGGAACGGTTGGAGTTTTAGCGAGTAATGTGAAAAAATGCAATTATGAAGCGACAGCCCTCCCGACAGTAAATGATGACTCCGGTGAAGGTTACGC
>CAYOLB010000121.1:0-6709 GCA_964404675.1 uncultured Atribacterota bacterium
TTGCAACAAAGTGGCAATATAGTAATCATCTTGATGAATGAATGAGTGTATTTCTATCATCTATCAAGACTAGAGCAATTCATAGCTACTAGTCATAACTGGTAGTGTCAAACTTCCTAAGACACGTTCTAACATAATACCATTTCTCTGGGGATAATTATGTCCATAACTTGCCTTGATAGCTGCAGTAATAAACTGGACAGCACGGTCCAGGGCAATTGGCAGGCTATCACCTTGTAATAAACTGCCGACAATAACACTGGTAAATACATCACCGGTGCCTGGGAAATATACAGGTATGTAGTCACACTTCACCTTCCAGAATCGACCATCATCACGATTATAAGCAATGACACTGCTGATGCTTTTACTATCCTTCTTGGTTGGAACACTGGTAATGATGACTGTTTTGGGCCCCAGGTCTACCAGGCGCTTGATATAGGACTTAACAAGTTCATCATTTGCCTCTTGATTGATTGGTTCATCAAGCAAAAAAAGGGCTTCTGTATAGTTTGGTGTAATCAAATCAGCTTTCTTAATATATTTGCGCATTTCACTAACCATTTTTTCATTCATGGATGGATATAGTTTTCCAGCATCTCCCATGACCGGATCAACTACAACCAGGGTATCTTCTTTGGCGAAATCACGAATGAAATCAGCTATTATTTCTATCTGTTGTGATGAACCCAAAAAACCACTATAGATACAATCAAAATCAATGCCAATCTCTTTCCAATGAGCAATATAATCTCTCATATGCTCTGTCAGGTCAATCAGCTTAAAATTTTTAAAACCGCCAGTATGTGTGGAAAGGACTGCTGTAGGTAGTGAACAAACCTGGATACCCATAGTAGAAAGGATTGGAATAACGACTGCCAGAGAAACTCGGCCAAATCCGGATAGATCATGGATGGCTGCCACTCTTTGGATTGGTTTTTGCATTTTTTGCTCCTTACTTTTCTTAAAAAGTTTTTTTTCTTCTCAACATTTTATTTTTTATTGTAGCATACCATATCAGTAAATTGCTTGACAAAAAAAATGTATGCCTTTAATATAATTATAAATAAATGTTGCAAGAGGCAAGTAGGTTACGGGCAGTCTTTCAGTGAAAGGTATAAAAGGTGTGATTATCTTGGCTGACTTTAACCAAAATAGAACCTCAATAGAGAATAAAAAGGTTGTTACCTTTAAAACAATATTAAAGTGGGAAAAATAAATTGATTTTTGTTTTTCCAATCAGGGTGGTACCACGGGAATTTATCTCGCCCCTCTTTTTAACTGCAAAAGAGACGGCGAGATTTTTTATTTTGCTTAATTGTTATAAAATATAAATAAGAGTTAGATCTTTAATTAAAGGAGCCAGCTAGACTAATGGAACAAATAAATATAATCTGGCAAGGACTTCCGTCCTTATTATCCGGAACAGTAACTACGATTATTCTGACAATATATTTTTTAGGTCTGGGATTTATAATGGGAATAATTTTGGCACTGGGAAGGGTATATGGGTCTCCGATAATCAATATTTTAATGATTCGTCCCTTTGAACGCTTTTTCAGGGCAATCCCTGCCCTCGTCTTATTATTTTTGTTCTATTTTGGTTCCTCCTTTTTCAATCTAAACTTTAGCCCTTTTGTTGCAGCAATACTGGCAATGGGGTTAAGGTCAGCTGCTTATCAATCGGAAATCTTCAGAGGTGCGATACAATCAATTGGAGATGGTCAAATGAAAGCAGCTCGTTCTATAGGGATGAATACCTTCCAGGCAGTTAGACATGTTATCTTGCCTCAAGCACTAAGACTATCTATTCCCTCCTGGGCTAATGAATATGCAGTGGTCTTAAAAGATACTTCCCTGGCCTATGCTGTTGGAGTTACAGAACTTTTAAGACAGGGACGCTATATCGTTGCTCGCACCTTTGGGAATGCCTTATTGGTTTATACCTTCTGTGCCCTAATCTATTTTATCCTGGTATTTATTGGTAATTATATTTTAAAGATACTGGAAGAAAAGTATAGAATCCCAGGTTATGAGATTAAAACAAGCAAACAACAATCTGTCATAGAAAGGATTTAAAATGCCAAATGTAATCCTGAAAGCTGAAAATATATATAAAAAATATGGAAATTTGGAAGTATTAAAGGGGATTTCTTTCCAGGTGAACCAGGGAGAAACTACTGTTATTATTGGCCCTTCAGGGACCGGTAAAAGTACCCTGCTTACCTGTATCAACCAATTAACCCCCCCAGATAAGGGACATATCTGGCTGGAAGATACGGAAATAACTCACCCTGATACTGATATTAACCTGGTTCGTTCCTCTATTGGGATGGTCTTTCAACATTTTAACCTTTTTACCCATTTAACAGTTTTGGATAATGTTCGAATCGGCTTATTGGTAGTCAAAAAAATACCTATAAAAAAAGCAACAGAAATCAGCATGGAAAAACTTAATGATGTTGGATTAGGAGATAAAGTAGATGCCTATCCCGCTGAATTATCCGGTGGCCAGCAACAACGTGTTTCTATTGCCCGAGCACTGGCAATGAATCCCAAGCTTATTCTTTTTGATGAACCTACCTCTGCCCTTGATCCTGAATTAATCGGTGAGGTATTAACGGTTATGACTAAATTAGCGGAAAGTGGAATGACTATGGTAGTCGTATCTCATGAAATGGGTTTTGCACGAGCAGTAGCCAATGATATCATTTTTATGGAAAAAGGTATCATTGTAGAAGAGGGAAAGCCTGATAAAATGTTCCTTCAGTCTGAGAATCCCAGAACAAAAGAATTTCTACATAAAATTACCGAACTATATGGGGGTAAGAAAGAATGAGTTTTGTTGCACTTGCCTGGGAAATATTACCAAAATTAATTGAAGGGGCAATCGTCACAATCGAACTGACGATTATTGGCATTACAATTGGCATTGTTATAGGTATCCCTACAGCACTGGGGAGAGTGTATGGTAATAAATTTATCTATACTGTTTGTTCTTTTTTTGTAGAAATTATCCGGGGCACACCTTTACTTACCCAATTATTTATTCTCTATTTTGGGTTACCATCAATCGGCGTCATGTTATCACCTTTTACTGCTGCCATGATAGGTTTGGGAATAAATAGTGCTGCCTATCAAGCTGAATATTTTAGAGGTGCAATCCAATCTGTAAAAAAGGAACAATTGATAGCAGCTTATTCAATTGGAATGAATAAGATACAGGCCATTAGACATATTATTCTGCCACAGATGTTGCGACTGGTTATTCCTTCCTGGTCTAATGAGCTTATTTACCTATTAAAATATTCTTCTATGGCCTATATGATCCAGGCCCCGGAAATTATGTCCCAAGGCAGACTTATTGCATCCCGGAATTTTAGAACTTTTGAAGTTTTTATCATAGTAGCATTGATATATCTTGTTCTAGTTTCATTTTTATCAAAGGTTTTAGATATACTAGAAAATAGATTTCGTATTCCTGGTCTGTAGCTTAAAAATTTTAAATGAGGAGGTGAATACTGTTTTATCTGAATGAAAAAAATAATATAAATAACTTAAAAATTACTTTAAAATATTTAATAAGGAGGAGTAAATAAAATGTTAAAAAAATTAGGAAAAAACTTTGGAACTCTAATTATTATTGTGGCAGTAATAGCAATGGGCAGCTTGTCTGTTTCAGCTGCACCTGAAAAAATTATTATAGGAACTTCGGCAGACTGGCCACCATTTGAATGGATTGATGCAAATAATAATTTTGTGGGATTTGACATGGATTTAATGAAAATTATTGCAAAACTGCAAGGTTATGAAATAGAAATACAGGATATTGGTTTTGATTCTCTGATACCTGCAATTCAATCTGATAGAATTGACCTGATGGCTGCAGGTGCTACTTTAACTGAAGAACGTTTGGAAGTAGCTGATGCATCCAATACTTATTGGTCAGGTAGTCAAGGAGTAATGGTCAAAGAAGAATCAGAGTTAAATATAGCAACTGCCTTAACCGGAGGGAAGGGTGTTGGTGCACAGAGAGGGACAACTCAGGCTGACTGGCTGGAAGAAAACCTTGTTGGAGCAGGTGTAGATATTAAACTGGAATTATATGAAACCAATGATTTAGGAATCATGGATTTGGTCAATGGACGTATCGATGTCTTTGTTGCTGATACTCCAGCAGCAGAGGCCTTTGTTAAAAATAATCCAATTAAAATTGTTGGAACGATTAACACTGAGGAAGAATATGTCTTCTATGTCCAGAAAGGAGACCCAAAAGAAATTCTTCGGGTAATCAATGAAGGACTGGCAAGGGTTCAACAGAGTCCAATCTGGGATAATTTAGTCAATGCATACTTTATGGGAGATTTAAATAAGATTTCTGATTGCTATGCACAATATGGCAACTTATTAGAGGAAGACCCTGAAGTTTTTGCCCAAAATCTTTCCCAGTGTATGAATGCTGAATAATCCCAAATATTATAGATGATTTAGTTAATTGAATATCGTACATTCAAATCTCGTCTTGGGGTAATAATCCCGGGACGAGATCGTTCTAAATACTCAAAGAGATAAATTGAAAATTACTTGCCAACCTTGCAGAAAGAAATAAGGAGATTTTTTATGAAGATTAAAGACTTTCAGGTTGAAAGATGGTTAGATACTTATGAAACCAGGGCACAATACGAATTAGCTGAAACAGATGCCAAACCCTTTACATTAGAAGAATTAAATCAAATGAACCCAAGTGAAGATTTATTACAAAAACTATTAAAAATGAAAATTGGCTATAATCCCACCATGGGTAGTGATTCACTGAGAAATAAAATCGCAGATTTGTATGGACCAGATACGACTTCGGAGAACATCCTGGTTACTACAGGTGCAATTGAGGCTGATTTTCTGTTATCTAATGTATTAGTTAATTGCGGAGAGAAGGTTATTGCTCTCTGGCCAGCCTATCAAGCATTATATTCAACAGCAGAGGCATGTGGCGCCCAACTTGAATTTTGGAAATTGTCGGCTGCAGATAATTTTCAGCCTGATTTAAAAAAATTATTTGCACTCATAGATAAAAATACAAAGTTACTTGTTTTAAATATTCCCAATAACCCAACTGGGGCTGTAATCAATGAACAACAATTAAAAACTATCCTGCAATGGGCGGAAGAATACAACTTTTATGTAATTTGTGATGAAGTATATCATGAATTAATCTTCCAAGCTGGAATAGTTCCTCCTTATGTCCGCTCTTTAAGCAAAAGGGCTATCAGTGTGGGGAGTATGTCCAAAGCATATGGTTTATCAGGATTGCGCCTTGGTTGGATTGTCGGACCTGAATCAATAATTGAACAATGCTGGAAATATAAAGATTACACTTCCATAAGCAACTCTCCCATAAGTGATTATCTAGCCCAATTTGCCTTGGATAATTTCAAGCAAATTTCAGAACGTAATCATAATATCATAACTAAAAATAGGGAAATATTGAAACAATGGTTTGAAGAGCATAATAGATACTTTAATTATTATCTTCCGGAGGCAGGAGTTTTATGTTTTCCCGGACTAAAAAACATCCCAATAAGTTCTAAGCAGCTTGCCCTGGACTTATTTAATAAAAAATCCCTACTGGTGGTCCCCGGTGAATGTTTTGATATGTCCAATCATCTTCGAATCGGCTTTGGAGGAGATACAAAGAAATTAAAGAAAAGCCTATCGGTATTTTCCTCCTATCTTAAAGAAAATTTTTAATTTTATAGATAATATTATTTTCAGAAGGAATATAATATATGAAATTACAGGATATCGTTCTGGCGAAGAAAAGAATCGCCAGTCTAATAAAGCAAACCGAATTGCGGGAATCCTCCTATTTTAGCAATCTTATTCAAGGAAATATCTTTTTAAAATTAGAAAATTTGCAAATTACCAATTCTTTTAAAATAAGAGGAGCAATCAATAAATTATACCAAATGGGAAAAGAAGATAAAGAGATAATTACTGCCTCCTCGGGTAATCATGGACAGGCTGTTGCCAGGGCTTCTAAAAAACTGGGTTTATCAGCAAAAATAATCGTCCCGGAAGGCACTCCTAAAAAGAAAAAAGAACTAATTCAGAAATATGGCGTAGAACTAATTATTTATGGCAAGACAGTGGATGAAGCAGAATCATATGGTAGAGAAATTGCCCAAAGGGATAATAAAGTATATGTCTCTCCCTATAATGACCCAGATATTATTGCCGGTCAGGGAACGATTGGATTAGAATTAATAGAACAACTACCATCTTTACAATCTATGCTGGTACCCATTGGCGGCGGAGGACTTATTTCCGGAGTAGCAATTGCTATCAAACAAAGTAATCCTAACATTGAGGTTATTGGTATTCAAGCCCAAAATGATGCTGCTATGTATCACTCACAAAAGACTGGGAAAATATTATCCCCAGATCAATACCCTCATTCACCAACACTGGCAGACGGACTAGCAGGAGGCATTGAACAAGCTTCCCTTACTTTTTCATTTGTCCAAAAATATGTTGACCAGATTCTGTTGGTTAAAGAGGAATCAATAGAAAAAGCAATTAATTTATTATGGGAAAAAGAAAAACTTATTGTCGAAGGTGCAGGTGCGGTAGGAATTGCAGCACTCCTGGAAAATCCAAATCAATTTTCAGGACAAATAATCGCAGTGGTACTTAGTGGCGGTAACATAGA
>CAYOLB010000122.1:0-4589 GCA_964404675.1 uncultured Atribacterota bacterium
TGCGCCTGCCAATAAACTCAGTGAAATTGAAAACGAGGCCTATCTTACCGAAGCCAGCTTCTGGGAAGAAATCGATAATGTATATGGTTATTTTGATCAAGAGATGGAAAGGTTAAAAAACGAGGACGGCAGTATGTATAATGCAACATCTAATTAATTATTATAAAGAGAGAAGGAAAAAACAATGAGATTTATACTGATTATTGCGGCGATTGTTTTGCTTGTGGTGGGGATATTGAGTGTTTCACCTCTATTTAGCAGTACTATTGAAGATAAAGTTTTTAATATTTCTATGATTAATAAAGATTATTAATGTCATTTTAAAGGAAAGGATTATTAGTGGATAGCTTTTCTAATTTTATTAAAAATATAAGATTAAAAAACAACGTTTGGACTCTTATCCCTATTTCAAGTCTACTAGCAAATGGCAGCGGCCCCGAGAGCAATACGATTTCTTTTGACAGTGTTGGCAATGCCTCTAGCAATGCCAGGTTAATATCTTTAAAAATATTTGATCAGTTACTGCTGTTAGTTAATAGAGGTTTTACCGGAGATATAACGTTTCCATATACCGTCATGGATTATTTTGGACTTCAGTCAACAGGAGCAGTTACTGTTGAGGTAAATAATGCCCATTATTAAAATCCAGGAGTGTAAAATATTAAATTATATTAACTCATGGAGATGAGCAAAGAAGGTATCTCGGATATAGTGGAAAAAAAAGAAATGAAAGAATTTGGCAAAAAGAAAATAGAATAATTAAAAGTAGCAAAGTAAGTTGGGAAAAAGCAAGAAAAAAGTAATAAGAGAAAAAGGAGTAAAGTATGAGTATTTTTTGGATTCTGGCAATTGTAGCATTAGTACTTATAATCTTTTCCGGTATTTTTGGTTTTAGAGGAGCCAATAGAGCAGGTTGGGGAATTTTAAAAATTCTCTTTTTTGTTTTTATAGTCTTTTTAATCATAATGATTATTTTGGCCATTATTAGGTAAGAAGATACTTTAACAAAATGTATTTTCATTGAGTAAGGTAATAATAAAATGTGTTGTGCGACTAAAATTTTATTCTCTTTAGTCCTAGCTTGGCAATACATGCATGGTGCTTAGTTAATCCTTGCCTATTACTACTTCTAGCGACTTTTTGTTATATGCATCTCCAAAAGAGTATCTAGATTAAGCTTAATACAAGCTTTACAAATTAATTAAAAAATTAAAAAAGGAAGGTGATAAAAGGTGAACGTATTCAATAGAATAATAATGGTAATACTATTGTTGTGTTTAGTATTATTTTCGATAGTTGCAACAGTTAATGTCTTTATGAATTTTTTTGAGTGGTCTGCATTAGCTGATAGGATTGCAAGCTATGCCGCAAACCAAAATCCATATATTTTGGCAGGTATTCTTATTTTGATTTTTATTATTGCTCTAATTCTTCTTATCTTTGAATTTTATAGAAGAAAAGTAAAACTGGCCAATATATATACTGACTCTACAGGAAAAACTATGGTTACCCTAAAAAATTTAGCACCACAAATTAGAGAAAGCCTGAGTAATGTCAAGGGAATAATAGACCCACAGGTAAAAGTTGTTCCCAGACAAAATGGAATAATCATCGACATATTTTCAAAACTAGCTACAGGTATAAATGTAGCAGATAAAACTAAAGAGATTAGAGAATCTGCAAGTAATTTTGCCTCAACAAATTTGGGCTTTAAGGTACTGCAAACAAACTATACAGCAACTGGATTTATTACTAAAAAAGTAAAAGAGACAAAGGTAATAAAAGAGGAAGGGCCAAAAGAAGTTAAACAAGAAGAACAGTTAGAAAATAAAACAGAGTACTAATTAGAAAAAACCGGATTTTTAAATATGCTGCTAACGAATGCTTATATTTAATCTGATTATTAATAATAAATGGAGGACAGCGATGTGCATAAGACGTAAAGTCAAAGCAGAGGTTATACAAGAAGAACAGTTAGAAAATATAGAAGCAGATAAAACTGCTGAATCTATAAAGATACCTATACACCAGGAGTTAATCATAGACTCCATAAATAAAGCTGGTACTAAAATCATTATACCAGAAAAAGGTAGGTACAAATTTACTATTATTGAAGGTGCATATACTATATATGGGAAAGAACAGAATAAAGGTTGGCTTACTCTTATAAGTATTTTTATAAACAAGCCTTTAGAATTTGAAGATAGAGGGTATGGTCCACATCCTATTAACGAAGATGCAACAATTGGATTTGCAGAAATGATATCAAATTATGATGACGCAGAAAATACAGGTAAAAGTTCAAGCCTAGTTAGAAATCTAAACCAAGATGATTATGTGATAGTTGTTATTCCAGATTCATATTATGATGATAATAGTGGAACTATAAAAATTAGTATTGAAAAAATTGATTAATATCTTATAACAAATTTAAACACATCTTTTAAGTATTTTTAGATTATATCTCGGCTTATAGACTGACTCCAATAAAAAAAATTTAGTTTTCAAAAAAAGAACTTTTTATAAATACTCAAAATCCTTCATTGATAGTAAGTTCTTGTATAAAAACACCACTATAAAGGGCATTTCTATTAATAATATTATACTATATTTATTTATTAAATATAAGTATTATATTTTAAATAATAGTATTTAAAAACTATGCTATAATTAAAGTTATAAGCATAAAGATATAGATATTATAAGATTTCACCACGATTGGATACTATTAGACATTAAAATATACCAGAGAAAAAGAGAAGAATAGGACCCTTACTGTCTCGTATTTTATAGTGATATTTATGTTGGAATATAATAAATTGGTTGTTTCTTACTGGAGAAATGTACCTTTTACTTGCATCTTCTGGGAGAAATCAGTGATGAGCAGGCAATAGAGCCACTGATAAAAGCTTTGGATGCTAAAGGGTCGGGAAGTGCTTGGCTTGCAAACACTGCAGCGGCAGGTTAGTATATAAATAATTTTATTTAATTATTATAAATTGTACGGGAGGTTCATTATGAATGTAAAATATAATAACCGAACGAAAATGCTGGAAGTGGAATTCAGTTTCCGTGATGTAAAAACACCGAACCTGTTTAGAAATATTTATCCCTATAAGCAGATACCCAAAATTGTATTCAATCACAGAATAGTACCGATGAATATCCCTGAAAATATTTATATAACCGATACTACATTCAGGGATGGCCAGCAGTCAAGGTCACCATATTCTGTTGAACAGATAGTGAAGCTATTTGATCTTTTAAGCAAACTTGATAATGGAAGCGGCAGAATACTTCATTCAGAATTCTTTATCTATTCAAACAAGGATAAGGAAGCAATAATAAAGTGCAGAGAACTTGACAGGCAATATCCAAAGATAACCGCATGGATAAGGGCAAAGAAAGAGGACTTTGATGTTCTAAAAAGCCTTGAGATAAAAGAGTCAGGTATTCTAGTGTCCTGTTCTGATTATCATATATTTAATAAACTGAAGATGGATAGGCCTGGAGCAATTGAGGCTTATCTGAAGGTAGTGACAGATGCACTCGATGCAGGAATAATACCGAGATGTCATCTAGAGGATATAACAAGAGCAGATTTTTATGGGTTTGTGCTTCCTTTTGTAGAAAGACTGATGGATCTTTCCATCCAATCAAAGATACCTATTAAGATAAGGGCATGTGATACACTTGGTCTCGGGGTTTCAATACCAGGAGTTGCTCTCCCAAGAAGCATACCGCAGATAATCTATGGTCTTATAAATTATGGAGGTGTCCCATCTGAATGTCTTGAGTGGCACGGTCATAATGATTTTTACAATGCTGTAGTAAATGCTACAAATGCCTGGCTTTACGGTGCTTCAATGGTCAATACCTCACTTCTTGGTATTGGTGAAAGGACAGGCAATACTCCACTAGAAGCAATGGTAATCGAGTATAATCAGCTAAAGGGTGACAATGGCGGGATGAGAACAGAGGTAATCACTGAAATTGCAGATTATTTTGAAAATGAGCTTAACTATGAGATTCCTCCAAGGACTCCTTTTGTTGGAAGAGCCTTTAATGCTACAAAAGCAGGAATACATGCGGATGGGCTTTTAAAAGATGAGGAGATCTATAATATATTTGATACTACTAAAATACTGGGTAAGCCGCCAACAGTTGTCATTGGTTCTCATTCTGGACTTGCAGGACTTGCAGCCTGGGTGAATAATTACTTCATGCTTAAAGGTGAAGACAGTATAGATAAAAAAGATGAAAACCTGCTGAAAGTAAAAGAATGGATTGACAATGAATATGAAAATGGTAGAACGACAGTAATTAGTGATGCTGAACTTGAGTACCTTGTTGGAGAATATTTGCCATGGTTGTTAAAATTCAGGGAAAGCAGGGTTGAGTAATTTTAAATATTATTTCATTAAATACTCAAGAAACCAAATCATTCATGTTTTTATTCCTTTCTTGAGTACGGCTGTAAGCCAGTGGACGGCTAATGTCAATAATAAATTCCAGGGCATAGTAAAGGGCAGGATAAAATATGCTCTTACCCCCCTTGCCTTGTTTGACCTTTTTTCAATAATACCGTT
>CAYOLB010000123.1:0-37760 GCA_964404675.1 uncultured Atribacterota bacterium
ATACCTAATAAATAATAAGTCTTTTCAGGATAATGCCATCACTATTTTCATATTTAGTTCAAATAAAAAGATTCCCAATAATATTCCTTTAGCTAAAATTAGGAAATTTGGCAGTGTAATATATTTGAAAAAACCAAAAACAAATCAAGTAAAGCAATGGATAAACCAAAGATTAAATGAACAAAAAGTGAAAATATTACCAGAGGCATTATATTATTTACAAAAATTAACAGACAATGACTTAGGCAGGATAAATAATGAAATAGAAAAAATTCTATGCTATTTAGGGGAAGAAAGATTAAAGATAACTAAAGAAGATATAGTTAACAATTTTTTCGGTTCAGAGGAGGGGAATATTTTTAGTTTTGTTGATGCAATAGGTGAGAAAAAAACCAGAGAAGCCTTAACTTTATTAAGAACATTAAACGAGAATGAATATCACCCTTTGCCAATATTAGCTATGATAAGTAGACAGTTAAGATTAATATTGAAGGCAAAATTATATAATGGTAATCAAAAAAAAATAAAGGGAGATACAAATCTCCCTCCTTTTATTATAGATAATTTGATTAAACAGTCACATAAATATCAGATAGATGTTTTAAAAAAGAGTTTCAATCATCTGCTGGATGCCGAAATAAAAATAAAAACAGGACATTTTAGCCCTGTAATGGTATTAGAACAGCTAGTAATAAAAATAACTAATTAAATTGAATAAAAAAATTATTTCTTATCTTTATCATCTTCCTGGACGAGTGTATTTTTATCCTGGTTGTTTTGGGAAAAAATACGAAGTTTTTTTGACAATAATGATTTCTTTCGAGCAACTGTATTTTTCGCCAGGATTCTCTTTTGCACTGCTTTATCTAAAGTAGATACACATTGCTGGTAAATCTGATTGGCATCCTCAGTATTTTCACTGGTAAGTGAAATTTCAAATTTTTTAAGCAATGTCTTTATTTTTGATTTATAGGCAGAATTTCTTAAGCGCTGTCTTTCTGATATTTTGACTCTTTTTTTGGCAGATTTTATAATAGGCATAATATCTTTTTCCTTTCAAAAATTATTTTGCTGGTAAATTTTAACATCTTTTATCGTTAAAATCAAGCAGCTAAAATCTAATTTTAGAAGATTAATTTAGAGGTACCTAATAGTATGACAAATGATAATTACCGAGTAGCAAAATATACCAGCATTGTTATGCTCGCAACCCTCTTGTGTAGGGTATTGGGATTAGGCAGAGAAATGGTAATTTCTAATAAGTTTGGAGCAGGGCTTGAAACAGATGCCTTTTTTGTGGCTTTTATGATTCCAAATTTATTAAGGAGCTTCCTTGGTGAGGGAGCGCTCAATACTACTTTTATACCTGTGTTTTCTGATTATCTTGCTCTTAACAATCAGAAGAAAGCGGAATCTTTTGCCAGTAATGTGCTTAATATTCTAATTATTGTCTTGGTAATTATTATAATATTAGGAATATTAGGGGCACCAATTATAGTTAATATAGTTGCAAGTGGTTTTAGGTTGGAACCGGAAAAATTCAAGTTGACTGTGCATTTAACCAAAATTATGTTTCCATACATTGGGTTTGCAGCGATTGCCGCTTTATTTATGGGGGTATTAAATTCTTATAAACAATTTTTTATTCCAGCATTTGCACCAGCAATGTTGAATATTGGAATAATTTTTCTTGCAGTTATTTATTCAAAAAACATTGGAATATATAGCCTGGCAATCGGTGTAATAATAGGCGGTTTGTTTCAAATGTTAATGCATATACCCGCATTAATCAAAAAACATTTTAATTATAAATTTATTATTGATTTTAATGAGCCTGGCATAAGGACACTGTTTGGGTTATTGATGCCTGCAATGTTTGGTCTGGCAATAGATAAAATAAATTTCGTGGTTGATCGTATCATAGCTTCATATCTTGCACATGGCAGTATTTCAGCTTTATACTATGCAAACAGGTTAATGCAATTTCCATTAGGAGTGTTTGGGATTGCGTTATCAATTGCCATTCTTCCAACACTTTCCAAGAATGTTTCCAAAAAACAATTTGAGGAGCTAAAAGACAGTTTTAATTTTGGAATTAAGATTCTATCTTTTTTTATTTTACCGTCTACTGTAGGATTAATTATTTTAAGTACGCCAGTAGTTCGCTTATTCTATGAACATGGTGTTTTTAGTTCTCAGGACACCAGATTAACAGAGATTGCACTGGTTTGTTATACAGTAGGTTTGTTTGCTATGGCGACTTTAAGACTGGTAATAAGCACTTTTTATGCTCTAAAAGATACTCGAACTCCTTTGAAAATAGGGATTGTGGTAGTTATCTTAAATATTATATTAGACCTTATCCTGGTACGGTATCTTGCCCACGCTGGAATAGCGCTGGCAACTTCTATTGCCGCTATCGCACATTTGATAATACTTGGATTTACATTAGATAAAAAAGTGGAAGGAATATTTTCTGGACATTTACTAAATTTTTTCTGGAAAATATGTTTAGCTTCAATTTTTATGGGTGTCTCATGTTGGCTTGTCTCACAATATTTTAGGTCTTATCTTGACCTGAGTGTTAAAATAGTACAATTTGGACAGGTAGCGTTATCTATTGTATTCGGATTAGTTGTTTATTACTGTAGTGGTATAATATTTGGTATCCCGGAATTTAAGAATGCGGGGAAAATAATCGGCAAAATAATAAAGGGAAGTTTAAAGGAAGAGGATATAGATGCCTAATATAGAAGACATAAGAAATTTTTCCATAATTGCACATATTGATCATGGTAAATCTACTATTGCAGACAGGATATTAGAATTAACTGAAACTATTAGTGAAAGAGAAAGAAGAGACCAGGTCCTTGATGATATGGATTTAGAAAGAGAAAAGGGAATCACCATTAAATCAAAGGCTGTTAGGTTATTATATAAAGCTGATAATAAACAGCAATATATTTTTAATTTAATTGATACACCAGGGCATGTTGATTTTTCATATGAAGTTTCACGCAGCTTAGCTGCTTGTGAAGGAGCATTACTGGTTATTGATGCTGCCCAGGGTGTACAAGCCCAAACAATAGCCAATGTTGAGATGGCCTTAGAAAATAATTTGAATATAATAATACTTATTAATAAAATTGATCTACCTACTGCCAATCCAGAAAGGGTAAAGGAAGAAATCAAAAAAATAAAGGGGTTAGAAAATAGTCCTGTATTTTTAACCAGCGCCAAAGATGGGACTGGTATAAAAGAAGTGTTAGAGGCTATTGTAAAAAATATTCCACATCCCAGAGGTAGCAAAGACAAACCTTTACAGGCATTAATTTTTGACTCTGTTTATAATTCATATCAGGGTTCTATTGTCTATTTAAGGATTGTAAATGGGACGGTAAAACCAGGTATGAAAATACAGACGATGTCTAATAAAAAAACATATGAGGTAACTGAAACCGGAATATTCAGTCCTAAGAGAAAAAAAGTTGAACAGCTTTCAGTTGGTGATGTAGGTTATCTAACCGCGGGTTTTAAAGATGTAAGCCTTACTAAAGTCGGTGATACTATTACTGATGCAAGCAATCCTGCACAAGAAAGGTTACCCGGTTATAAAAAGGTGTCTCCAGTTGTGTTTTGTAGCATGTATCCGGTAGAGAATGATGAATATCATAATTTAAAATATGCACTAGAAAAACTAAGTTTAAATGATTCATCAATTAGTTTTATAGCAGAGAATTCGCCAGCATTGGGTTTTGGTTTTAGATGTGGGTTTTTAGGACTTTTACATATGGAAATTATTCAGGAACGATTGGAAAGAGAGTATCAAATACAATTAATTGCTACCACTCCAAGTGTAGTTTACCAAGTTCACTTGAAGAATAACCAGGTTATAGAAATAAACAATCCTTCTTCATTACCAGAGCCTAATACAATTGATTTTATTAAAGAGCCTTTTATAGAACTGACAATTATCCTTCCCAGTCAATTTATGGGAGGTATTATGGAACTTGTTCAGGACAGAAGGGGGACTTTTAAAAATTTAGAATACCTTGACCAGGATAGGGCGAGTTTGGTTTATCATTTACCATTAAACGAGATTATGCTTGATTTTTATGATAGAGTTAAATCTATCAGCAAGGGATATGCCAGTTTGGATTATAGAATTGTGGATTACCAGGCATCACCTTTAACAAAAGTTGATTTATTGGTAAATCAGGATATAGTCGATAATCTTTCATTTATCTGTCATAAAGACAAAGCTTATGAGCGGGCAAGAAAACTGGTAGAAAATTTGAAGAATGTTATCCCAAGACAGATGTTTGATGTTCCTATTCAGGCAAAAATAAATCAAAAAATTATCGCACGTTCCACTGTCAAAGCCTTAAAGAAGGATGTACTGGCAAAATGTTATGGAGGGGATATTACCAGGAAAAGAAAATTACTGGAAAAGCAAAAAGCTGGTAAAAAGAGAATGAAAAGGGTTGGTAAGGTAGAGATACCTCAGGAAGCCTTTATGAGTGTTTTAAAAATATAATCAAGAAGAATGACAATGAATTATCTAAGTCTGGGACTGTATATACATATACCATTTTGTTACTCCAAATGTCCTTACTGTGGGTTTTTTTCATTAGTTGATAAGAGTAAATCAGATAAAGAAAAATATCTTGCTGCTATTAAAAGAGAAATTCAAATTTATGGGGAAAAATATCCTGAAATTATTGTACAGTCAATTTATATTGGAGGAGGAACACCCACTGTATATAGCGGGGATGTGATTTACGAAATTCTTGAAACATGCTATCAGTGTTTTAGAATTAATAAGGGTATTGAAATTACAGTTGAAAGCAATCCTGCTACATTTGATGCTACAAAGGCAGATAAAATATTAAAAGCCGGAGTTAACAGGCTTAGCATTGGTGCTCAGTCACTCAATGACAGATTACTAAAAAACATAGGTAGAATTCATGATAAAAAGGATATAATTAGAAGTTACAACATAGCCAGAAGTGTAGGATTCAAAAATATAAATCTTGATTTAATGTTTGGTATACCAGGGCAAACAATTAGAAAATTGCAAAGAACTTTAGAAGAAGTTATAAAACTGCATCCAGAACATATATCTCTTTATGGACTTACCATCGAAGAGGGTACTCCATTTCAGGAATATATAGAACAAGGAATATTAAAAATACCTTCAGATGACATTGCTTATAATATGTATAAGGAAGCAATAAACTTTCTTTCTAGTTGTGATTATGAGCAATACGAAATATCAAATTTTTCCTTACCAGGTAAACGATGTTTGCATAATCAGATTTATTGGAATAACAAAGAATATATTGGAATTGGCGCATCCTCAGCTTCTTATTTAAAAAAGATACGTTTCAAGAATATAAGTAACTTATACCAGTATGTTTATCTTTTGAAAAACAGTATTCTGCCTATTGAATCAAAGGAAGTACTCCCATTACGTGAAGAGATGTCCGAAACAGTAATATTAAAATTACGAATGACAGAAGGAATTGCAAAAGAAGATTTTTTTGCTCGATTCAAAATTCCCATAGAAACAGTATTCAACGAACAGTTAGAAACGTTAAAGAAAGAGGGTTTATTACAGGAAAATAAATCCCATTATTTTTTCACTAGAAGAGGAATAATGTTATCAAACATAGCTTTTATGGAGTTTTTGAATTAATATTTTGATAATGGATTGTATAAATAATTATACAAAAAGTAGAAAATACAAAATTTTGTGATAAGGCTTGACAAATATTTTAGGTAGTGTTATGTTATTTAAGTAATTAGCACTCTCATACATAGAGTGCTAATTTGAGGTAATAATTATGGTAATAAATGATAGGATGAAAACTATCTTAAATGCAGTAGTTTATCGGTATATAACTACAGCTGAACCAATTGGTTCAGAGATTATAGTTAAAAATTATGGCTTAAGTGTTAGTTCGGCTACTGTACGGCATGATATGCAGATGTTGGAAAAACATGGGTTTTTAAAAAAACCACATACATCTGCAGGTCGAGTACCAACAGACAAGGGCTATCGTTTTTATGTGGACCATTTAATGGCAAAAAATAATATTAATTTGAGCTCAGTTGAGCAAAAAGAGATTGCCGAACAATATAAAATAGAACAAGAATTTAATGAAATTATGCGAATCACTTCTAAGTTGATTTCTAAACTAACAAATAATTTAGGTGTAGTGCTTGCGCCAAATATGGTAATTGATTCTTTGAAAGATATTCGTTTTGTTTCATTGAACAATAAGCGCATTTTGATTACTTTAATTACCAATAGTGGACTATATTTCCAAAAAATTATGAATGTAAATTTTGAGATATCTGAAGATAATCTGGAAGCATTAGCTAAAATTATTAAAAAAGAATTTTATGGTAAGAGTTTAGAAGTTGTTAATGATAAGATGTTAGAAAAAATATATCAGTATTATTTCAAATATAGAACACTTGAGTCTATTTGGAAATTATTAGAAAGTTGTTTCGATTTTCAGAATGAGGAAGAAAATGTTTTTTTAGGGAATCGTTGTTATATACTAAGACAGCCGGAATTTAAGGAAATAGAAAAACTAAATTATCTTTTTGACTTTATAGAAGAAGAAAAAAATTTAGTGCAAATTATAAAAAAATCTATTTTTAACAAAAAAATTGACATAATTATAGGTAGTGAATTAGGGGAGAAAGCCATACAGGATTGCAGTGTAATTACAAGACAATATACTATAAAGGGTAAACCAATGGGTGCTATTAGCGTTCTTGGTCCAACTCGGATGAATTATCCTAGGGCAATATCTATACTGGATTTTATTGCAAAAAGATTAAGCGAGATATTTTCTGAGTAGAAAAAATTAAGTAAAATATATAGGTATCATTTATATATAAAAATGCAATGGAGGCTTAGCATGGATAGCAAGAAGAAACAAGAAGAAAAGTATGAAAGAAAGATAGATAATAAAGAAAAATATATAAAAATGAAAAAAAAGAACCTAATAGAACTAATAAATAATAAAGATGAGGAAATGGCAAAAAAAGAATCAAATATTAAAAAAATAGAAAAAGAACTTATTAAGAAAGATGAAACTGAAAAATACTATAAAGAGCAACTAATAAGAATGCAAGCCGATTTTGAAAATTACAAAAAAAGAGAAGAAAAAAAGAAGAAAGAATTTATTGAATTCGCCAATAAAGATTTAATCTACCGTCTTTTATCAGTTGTAGATAATCTTGAAAGGGCTGCTTCTTATTCAAAAAATGAAAAAAATAACCATGAGTCGATTAGAAAAGGGCTTGATGTTGTATTAAAAGAATTTCGTAAAATATTAGAAAAAGAAGGAGTAAGTCCTATAAAAGCTGTGGGAGAACAATTTGACCCTTATTGTCATGAAGCAATAATGCAAGTAGAATCAGAAAAATATCCGGAGGATACTGTAATTGAGGAAATTACCAAAGGATATTATTTGAAGTCTCAGGTTATCAGACCATCAGTAGTTAAAGTTTCTAAAGGGCAATCAAAAGAAGAAAAGAAAAACGAAGAAGATAATGTTGAAAATTCTAATAATAATAAAGATAATAATGATTAATATATAAGGAGGAAGGGAATTATGGCGAAAGCAATTGGAATAGATTTAGGTACAACAAATTCGGTTGTTGCCATTATGGAAGGTGGCAAACCTGTTGTAATAGAAAACAAAGAAGGTAGCAGGACAACACCATCAATGGTGGCATTCAGTAAAAAAGGAGAAAGATTAGTAGGTTTACTGGCAAAGAGACAGGCTGTAACTAATTCTAAAAATACAATTTACTCAGTTAAACGTTTCATTGGACGACGATACAATGATCCAGAAGTACAGCAAATTAAAAAAGTTTTATCTTATGATATTGCTGAGGGTGAACATACCAATGTTATGATAAAAATTAAAGATAAACAATATAGCCCACAGGAAATATCGGCTATGATTCTGCAAAAATTAAAACAATCTGCTGAAGATCATATTGGTGAGGAAATCAAAGATGCTGTTATTACTGTTCCTGCCTATTTTAACGACAACCAGAGAGAGGCTACAAAGGCAGCAGGACGTATTGCAGGGTTGAATGTTCTCAGAATAATAAATGAACCAACCGCTGCATCTTTGGCTTATGGCTTAGATAAGAAAAAAAGTGAAAAAATAGCTGTCTTTGACTTGGGAGGAGGAACTTTCGATATATCGATATTGGATATAGGAGAAGGTATATTTGAAGTTAAATCTACCAGTGGTGATACTTTCTTAGGCGGAGATGATTTTGATCAGTGTATCATCAATTGGCTTATTGATAGTTTCAAAAAGGATCAGGGAATTGATTTAAGTAAAGATCAAATGGCATTACAGAGATTAAAAGAAGCCTCAGAAAAGGCTAAATGTGAGCTATCATCATCGATTGAAACTGACATTAATTTACCTTTTATTACAGCGGATTCCAGTGGTCCAAAACATCTGAATTATACACTAACTAGAGCCAAATTAGAACAGCTTACTGACGAACTGTTAGAAAGAACTATTGAACCATGTAAAAAGGCATTAGCAGATGCCAAGTTAACTTCAGATGATATTGATGAGGTAATTTTGGTAGGTGGTCAAACAAGAATGCCCAAAGTTCATGAGATAGTAAAGAAAATCTTTGGGAAAGAACCACATAAGGGAGTTAATCCTGATGAAGTTGTTGCTATGGGAGCTGCTATTCAAGCGGGTAAATTAAAAGGTGATGTTAAAGATATACAGTTATTGGATGTAACTCCTTTGTCTTTGGGAATAGAGACCCTGGGCGGTGTATTTACAAAACTGATTGAGAAGAACACTACTATTCCGGCATCCAGAAAACAGATTTTCTCAACGGCCACTGATAATCAAACTGCAGTTGATATCAATGTATTACAGGGAGAAAGACCTATGGCAAAGGATAATACCAGCTTAGGGCGTTTTCAATTAGTTGGTATTCCATCAGCACCAAGGGGTGTTCCCCAGATTGAGGTATCCTTTGATATTGATGCTAATGGTATACTTAACGTTAAAGCACAGGACAAAGGTACTGGCAAAGAGCAAAAAATTACAATTAAGCATTCTAGTGGATTAACTGAAGAGGAAATCCAGAAAAAAATTAAGGAAGCTGAGCAGTTTGCAGAAGACGACCTTAAGCAAAAAGAAAAAGTTGAGCTTCACAATCAGGCAGATACACTGATTTATTCTACTGAGAAAACAGTAAAAGATGCAGGTGATAAAGTAAGTGATAGCCTAAAGAATGAAGTAAATGACAATATTAGCCAGCTAAGAAAGTCAATGCAGGATGATAATATAGAAGAAATGAAAGCAGGAATAGAAAAGCTTACTAATTCATCTCATAAATTAGCTGAAGAAATGTATAAACAGTCTTCCGACCAAGGACAGCAGCAACAGGCTGGTGGAACAGGGGAATCTGCGGAAAGTCAGGCACAGGAAGAAGCAACTGATTCCCAAAAAGATGAAAAAGTATATGATGCTGAATATCAGGAAGAGAATGAAGATAATAAAAATCAATAGTTGATTGTATAAACTATGATATATTAAATATAATTTGTGTTGAATTTCCCGATTCTTGTAAGAAAAAACACTTGAATACGGGAAATTCAACGATTAAAATAAGATAATTATTCTTGCAAGTTTCTGTTAAAAAAAATAGAGAAAAATATATTCTAGAAAGGTATTATTGTTTTGGCAAGTAAAGATTATTACAAAACCCTGAATGTTAGCAAAGATGCAAATCAGGAAGAAATTAAAAGAGCATATCGTAAATTGGCTTTAAAATATCATCCAGATGCCAATCCTAACAATAAAGAAGAAGCAGAAAAAAATTTTAAAGAAATTGGGGAAGCTTATGCAGTATTAAGTGACCCGGAAAAAAGGGCTAGATATGATCAATTTGGTTCAGCTGATACTGCTAATAATGGAGCAGGATTTGATTTTAGGAATTTTTATGGGGAAGGTATGGATGACTTTGGTAGCTTTAGTGACATATTTGAATCTTTTTTTGGCGGAGGAGGTTCACGAAGAACTTATAGAAGAGAAAGAGCTAGAAAAGGAGCTAATTTAAGGTATAATCTAGATGTAACTTTAAAAGAAGCAGCATTTGGTGCCGAAAAAAAGATAGAAATTCCAACATGGCAAACATGTAGTCGTTGTAATGGTACCGGTGCTGAACCTGGAACATCTAAAAGAACTTGTCCAGATTGTAATGGAACCGGTGAGATAAAAACTGCACAAAATACATTTTTTGGTCAGTCAATAAATATTCAGACCTGTCCTAGATGTAAAGGTACCGGTCAGATTATTGAATCACCCTGCAAAGTGTGTCATGGAACTGGTAAAGTAAAGAAAAGGAAAACAATTAATGTAAAAATATTGGCAGGTGTAGAGAGTGGACATAGGCTAAGACTTGCCGGCATGGGAGAGCCCGGAGAAAATGGTGGCCCAGCTGGTGATTTATTTATTGTTATTAATGTTAAAGAACACCCCGTTTTCAAAAGAAAGGATACCGATATTTATTGTGACCACAAAATAAGCCTACCAAAGGCTGTTTTGGGTGGAGAAACAACCATACCGACATTAGAGGGAAATGTAAAGATGAGAATCCCTGCAGGCACACAAAGTAATACTGATTTTAGACTAAGAGGCAAAGGGGCATATAAGTTAGGTACAAAAATTAGGGGTGATGAACATGTTAGGATAATTGTAGAAATACCCAAAAATATAAATCAGAATTCAAAGAGATTGATGTATGAGCTTGCCCAGGAAATTGGTGAAGATATCGACAAGATAGGTGAAAAAAATTTTTTTGAAAAAGTCAAAGAAACATTCACCAAAAAATAGAAAAAATCCTTTTTAAAATTGCCCATTTAACTAAACTTTATTTAATCATGACATTCAACTTTAACCAAAACCTCTTTCAGAGATTCTTAAAGCCAATTACTTTTTAAGCGCAAAGTTTAATCACTTTTAGTGTGTGAAATCAATCAAAGTTAAGAGAAAATATATGATGGAAAACAAAAATAAAAAAGTTGCCTTTAAAACAATAGGATGTAAAGTAAACCAATATGAAACAGGAGCTGTAAGGCAGGCCTTCCTCGAAGATGGCTATACCGTTGTAGATTTTAGAGAAAAAGCTGACATTTACCTTATTAATACCTGTGCTGTGACAAGAGAAGCTGAAAGAAAATCTAGACAGATGATCAGAAAGGCTAACAGGACAAATCCTCTTGGGACTATTATTGTAACTGGCTGTGGCGTACAGGCAAATTTGGAAGACCTAAAAGATTGTTGTAAAGTTAACTGTCATATTATTAGTAATTATTATAAAGGTGATATTTTTAATATATTTAATAGATATTTAGCAAGTCCAAATACCAAGACATCCCAAAAATTAATTCACTTTAAAAAAGCGGAATTGATTAATGAATATCATGAAAATAATTTTACCAGTATAAATGATCGTATTAGGGGACTGGTAAAGATACAGGATGGATGTAATCAATTTTGCAGTTATTGTGTTATACCATATCTCAGGGGGAGGGCAAGGAGCCGATCATCTAAAGAAATATTATTAGAGATTAAAAAATTAATAAAAAGTGGTTATAAGGAAGTTGTGTTATTAGGGATAAATCTTGGTACTTATGGAGAGGATTTAAAAAGCAAAGATATTAATCTGGCAAAGTTAATAAAAATGATTGAAGAAAATACTGATATTGTAAGGATTAGATTAAGTTCTATTGAATTACCATGGGTTACTGATGAGTTAATAAAAGTTTTAAATGATTCCTTAAAAGTATGCCACCATTTACACATTTCTTTACAAAGTGGCGATGATAATACCCTATCATTAATGAGAAGAAAATACGATACTAATAAATTTGAAGAAAAAGTAAGAATGATTGAGAGAAACTTACCGGATGTTGCAATCACTACCGATATCATTGTTGGATTTCCCGGTGAAGATGAAATGGCATTTAAGAGAACTTATAGTTTTTTAAAAAGAATAGGTTTTGCCAAAATACATGTTTTCCCATATTCAGAAAGACCGATGACTCTTGCGGCATTGTTGCCAGGTAAGAATGAACCTGAGATTATTAAAACGAGAGTAAAAGAAATAAATAAATTATCTGTACAGCTTAGAAAAGAGTTCTTTAGCAAAAATATTAACCAGGAAAAGGAAATATTGGTTGAGGATAGCTTTAGAAAAAATGATGAAGAATACTTCTGTGGTTTAACTGATAATTATATCAAAGTTTGCATTAAAGGGTTACAAAGAGGAAAAGGAGAAATAATAACTGCAAGGTTGAAAGAAGTTTTTGATTTATATGTTGAGGGTGAAGAGACAATTGATTGACTAAACTAAATTTAAAAATATTTTTTACAACAAATTAAAATATTATTATTTTTTTGATATTTTTTTGTTATGTGTTATAATATAATAAATTTTAAAAAAATCTTTTAAAAGAGTGGTTCAAAAGCCACTCTTTTGTTTTGTAAATTTAATATGTTAGCATAATATTTAAAAAATTTCCTGTATCTTCATTCCCAAAAACGGGAGGGGTTAAAGGGTTGAGCCATGAATATTAATATTGACTTAATAAAAATATTAGATGAAATTGAAAAAGAAAAAGGTATTTCAAAAGAAGTATTGATAGATACCATTGAAACATCTCTTATTTCTGCATACAAAAAAAACTTTGCTCAGGGCAAAGACAATGTTGAAATAATGTTCAATAAAGACACTGGTAAAGTACAGGTTTTTACAAAAAAGAAAGTTGTTGATAGTGTTAAAAATCCATCTTCGGAAATAAATAAAGAAGAAGCTAGCAAGTACGAAAAAGGGGGAATTGCCTTAGGAGATGAGATTAATGTAGAGATAACGCCAAAAGATTTCGGGAGAATTGCAACTCAAACTGCTAAACAGGTTATAGTTCAAAAAATCAGAGAAGCAGAAAGAAAGGCAATTTATGAGCGTTATATTGATAAAGTAAGAGATATAGTAACAGGCATTATTCAGCGACAGGAGAGTTACAATATTATTGTTGATTTAGGAAAAGCTGAAGCAGTTTTACCAATAAACGAACAGGTTAAGAGGGAAAATTACACTAAGGGAAAAAGAATGAAGTTCTATGTTATTGAGGTTAAAAAAACCTCTAGGGGACCTAGAATATTATTATCGAGAACTCATCCTGATTTATTAAAACGACTTTTTGAATTAGAAGTTCCTGAAATTCATGAAGGATTAGTTGAAATAAAATGCATTGCAAGAGAAGCAGGAAAGCGGTCTAAAATTGCTGTTGATAGTAAAGATGATATGGTTGATTCTATCGGTTCCTGCATAGGAGATAGAGGTTCTCGAATAAAATCAATAATGACAGAATTGCAAGATGAAAAAATTGATGTTATTAAATGGGATGTAGATGATAAGATATTCATTGCAAATTCACTTAATCCAGCAAAAGTATTATTTGTAAAATTATTTGATAAAGAAAAGAGAGCATTGGTTATCGTAGATGATGACCAATTATCCCTATCGATAGGCAAGGAAGGGCAAAATGCAAGATTAGCGGCGCGTTTGACAGGATGGAAGATTGATATAAAAAGTGATTCTCAATATAAAAAAGAAGATTAGTAGATAATAGATTACAAATTATATTGTTAATTATAATAAACATGAAATAAAGAGTTATCCATGAAACAGTCTAAAAAAATACCTTATAGGACATGTGTAGGTTGTCAATTAAAAAAACCAAAAAAAGAATTACTAAGAATTATTAGGACACCGGAAGGCTCAATAGAAATTGATGCAACAGGGAAAAAATCAGGCAGGGGAGCCTATCTATGTTATAATATAGAATGTTTTAAAAATGCAACAAAAAAGGGTAGGCTAAAAAAGGCGTTAAAAGTGGAAATTCCATCGGAAACGATAAAAATATTAGAAGAAAAGTTCAAAGAACTTAAAAATGTATCATCTTAGGAACAATCAACTAGCCATGGTGAAATGATTCCGGTAAATATGGAGGTCATCAAGTATGAAGAAAAGAGTATACGAGGTAGCAGAAGATTTAAAAATCCCTACCAAAGAGCTTATTGAATTTCTTAAAAAAGAGGGAATCAATGTAAAAAACCATATGAATACCCTTGATGATGAAACAATAGAAATTATTCAAGAAGCTATTTCGGATGAGAAAATACAAGAAGCTAATCTAGAGAAAGAAACTAAAAAAACAATCGTATTGGAAAAAATACCAAGCCTAAAGGATTTGTCCAAACAATTGAAAGTTCCTCTTTCTAAAGCAATGCAACAAGTATCTAAATATGGGAATATTAGTTCTATAGAAAAAGCATTGCCTTGGCAAATTGCACAGAAGTTATATGAAGAAAATGATTTTAAAGTAGAAATATCAAAAGATCTAAAAAAAGAAATCAAATCTAAAAAAACAATACAAACTGTACATACCATAGAAACAAAGTCTCCAGCTATTACCATTGTAGGACATGTTGACCATGGGAAAACCACTCTTCTTGATATGATTAGAAAGACTAATGTTACTAAAGGAGAGGCTGGTGGAATAACTCAACACATTGGAGCTTATGTAGCAGAGGTTAAGAACAATCGTTTTGTTTTTATCGATACTCCTGGGCATGAAGCCTTTACTACAATGAGAGCACGTGGTGTAAAGGCAACCGATATTGTTGTGCTTGTTATAGCAGCAGATGATGGGGTTATGCCTCAAACTATTGAAGCCATAAATCATGCAAGAGCAGCTAATGTTCCAATTATTGTAGCAATCAATAAGATAGATAAGCCTAACGCTAATGTTGATAAGGTTAAAAAAGACCTTGCAAAACATGAATTAGTACCGGAAGAATGGGGTGGTGATACTCTTGTTGCAGAAATATCTGCTTTACAGGGGAAAGGGATTGATGAACTACTAGAATTAATCTCAATCCAGGCTGAAATGTTAGAATTGAAAGTCACTCCTGAACTTCCCGCAAGTGGAATAGTAATAGAAACGAAATTAGACAAAAGAAGAGGGATTCTTGGGACTGTATTAATACAGGATGGCCATTTAGATATAGGAGATTATTTTGTTGTAGGGTCAGCTTTTGGTAAAGTAAAGAGTATGATGGATGACAAAGGAAAAAGACTAAAGCATGTAGGACCTTCGACACCTGTGGAAATAACAGGTTTTAATAAAATGCCTATAGCTGGAGATATTTTTCAGGTTGTTGCAGATGATCATTTTGCAAAAACAATTATTGATGAAAGAGAATCAGAGAAAAAAAGAAAACAGAAGCAGAATATTGATAAAGTGTCCCTGGAAAATTTATTCGAAGAGATGACAAAAGGTAAACTAAAAGAATTAAACATGATATTAAAAGCTGATACCCAGGGTTCATTGGATGCTATAGATGGGTCACTATCAAATTTAAGTAACGAAGAAGTCGAGATAAAAGTTATTCACGGTGGAGTTGGGGCAATAACAGAAACAGATATAATGTTAGGTTCTGCTTCAAATGCGTTGACTGTAGGATTTAATGTAAAAATTGACGTAAATGCCCAAAAATTAGCCAAGAAAGAGAAAGTTGATGTAAGAACTTACAATATAATTTATGATTTGGTTGATGAAGTTAAAGCTGCCTTAAAGGGATATCTAAAACCAAAGCTTGAAGAGCTTATTAACGGGAAAGCGGAGGTCAGAGAGATATTCAAAATACCTAAAATTGGAATTGTTGCCGGTTGTTATGTGACAGAAGGTAAAATATCTACAAAAGATTATATCCGGGTTTTTCATGAAGACACTAAGATATATGAAGGGAAAGATTTTTCTTTAAAGCGGTTCAAAGAAGATGTGAAAGAGGTAAATGTTGGTTATGAATGTGGAATAAACGTTGATAAAGTTGATGACCTCCAGGTAAAAGATATTATTGTTTTTTATAATTATAAAGAGGTAGAAAGATAAAAAAACAAAATGTTGATAGGGGTTTGTGAATTATTAATATATTTGCCTGATTGTCATTCTTTAAAAGACAAAAGGAGTATAATCAGTAATTTAAAGTCTCATTTAAGAAAAAAATTTAATATATCTATATCAGAAATTAATCATAAAAATTTATGGAAAAAATGTACCATTGGTATTTGTTGTATCAGTGATAACCGACAGATAATTGACAAGACAATAAATAGTTTAATTAAAGAAATTGACACTAACTCTAAAATTGAATTGATTAATTACCAAGTGTCAACTATTTAGATAATATTTTGGTAAATTTTTTAGAAAAATAAAAAAAAGGAATGTTTTAAAATGGTTTCAGTTCAAAAAAAGAAACATTTTGAAAAATTATTGAAAAGAAATATTAGCATTATTATACATGAAAGAGCAAAAGATCCTAGAATTGGATTTGTGACGATTACCAGGATTGCATTATCTGATGATTTACGCAATGCGAAAATTTATATTTCTGTCCTTGGCACAGAAGAAGAACAAGAAAAAAGCATGAAGGGACTCTTCAGTGCTACAAAGTTTATCCGGTCTGAATTGGCTTTTGGATTAAAGGATTACCGTTTTACACCTCATATATCATTTCACTATGATAAGGAGCTGGAGAAAGCATATAAAACCATGTCTCAGGTGTATAGACTGGAAAAAGAGAAAGATACTGACTAAAAGATGCAGCAGAACACTCTTGAAGAAATTGCTGGAATTTTAAACCAATACAATGATTTTATAATTAGTGCACATGTTCATTTAGATGGTGATGCTCTCGGTTCTGAAATGGCTCTTAATTTCATGTTAAAGAGTATTGGCAAAAATGTTAAAGTCATCAACCAGGATAAAACCCCAGATATTTATAATTATTTGCCAGGGGTAGAAGAGATTATATCTACTGATGAATTTGATAAAGACTACTTTTTGGAAATAAATCCAAAAACAATATTAATTATCTTGGATTCAAGCAATTTAGAGAGAATAGGAGATATTCATATTAATTTACAGCAAATTGAATTTATTATCAACATTGATCATCATTCCAGCAATGCTATTTTTGGCAAATACAATTATATCGATTCCCGCGCTTCTTCAGTAGGTGAGATTTTATATAGATTAGGTAATAAATTAAATTGCAACTTAAACAAAGATATAGCAACATCTTTATATACTGCGATTGTTACAGATACTGGTTCATTCAGGTATGAAAATACCAATGCAGATACCTTCAAAATTGCTTTTAATTTAGTAAAGCAAGGTATTAGTCCAAGCTTTGTAGCTGATAATATTTATAATAGATATGAGCCTTCCAGCCTTATTTTACTTGGAGAGGCACTACGAAAATTAAAAATAGATTTTTCTTCAAAAATATCATGGACTGTTGTAACAAGGGATATGCTTAAAGAAGCCAACTCTAGAGATGAAGAAACTGAGGGAATTGTAGATAAAATTCTTTCTATAAAAAATATTAGGGTTTCTGTATTTTTTAGAGAAACAAGAGATGGATATACAAAAGTTAGTTTTCGTTCCAAAGGTGATTTCGATGTAGATAAGTTTGCAAGACTATTCAGTGGAGGAGGACACCCTAATGCTGCTGGATGTAATATTAAAGGGGAAACATACGAAGTAACAAATTTAGTAATCTCAAGATTACAAGATGAAATTAGGAAGAAATAAAATATTATTTTAATCACAGTAAAAAAATAATGATGAATGGTGTTTTAAATATTAACAAGCCTGAGGGTATTACTTCAGCAAGAGCGGTTCAAATAATCAAGACGAGACTTAAATTAGATAAAGCAGGACATACTGGGACGCTTGATCCTTTTGCAACTGGAGTTTTACTCATTTGTATTAATAAAGCCACTAAAATTGCCCAATACCTTTCTATATTAGACAAGGAATACATTGGTACCATGATTTTGGGTATAGCCACTGATACCCAGGATTTGAAGGGTAAAATAGTTCAAATAAAACATATTGACCAAAGCATGGTCAATTATGAAAGAATTAATGATGTATTTAAAAGTTTCATAGGGGAAATATGGCAAAAACCACCAGTTTTTTCGGCAAAAAAACAAAACGGTGTTAGGCTATACAACTTTGCACGAAAAGGAATTAAGGTGAATTTGTCTCCCAATAAGATAAAGATACACGATATTAACATTATAAAAATAATGTATGATTATTTTCCAAGTATTATTTTTAGAGTAAGGTGTTCTAAAGGAACTTATATTAGGGCGCTATCCAATGATATTGGAGAGAAATTGGGTTGTGGTGCTTATTTATCTCAACTAAATAGAACCGAAGTAGGCAATTATAGCATAGAGCATTCAATTAATTTAGATAGTTTTTTAAAAAAACAATATCAACAACAAAAAAAATACATAGTAACAATGGATAAGTCTTTAAGCCATTACAAAAAAATTATATTACGGGAAGATGAGAAGATAAAGAAAAGAATCAAAAATGAAAATCAGTTTTCTGACAATGAAATAGATTGTATAATCAATGGAAAGCTAAATACTACGCCAATGGGTATTTTTAGAGTTAGCTCAAGTGATGGCAAATTAATAGCTTTAGCAAAAATAATTGAAGGTTCTGGCTTCCCAAAAAAGTATAAGGTTGAAAAGGTGTTTGCATGAAAAGCAGGAGGGTAAATTATAATTACAAACAAATTAAATATAAAAATTCAGATGATAAAAGTTTACTAAAATATATAGCATTGGGATTCTTTGACGGAATACATCTTGGGCATCAGGCTTTGTTAAAATGGTGTGTAAAAGAGGCAAAAATTGCTGGTGCTATAAGTACTGTTGTTCTTTTTGACGAACATCCTGAAAAAGTAATAAACAAAATAGATAATTATTCTTTACTGACTACATTATCAGAAAAAATAGATAGGATTGGAGAAATAGGAATTCAACAAATAATAGTTTTTAACTTCGATGATGATTTTTCAAAAATAAAAGCAGAAGATTTTATAATAGAAATATTGTTAAAAAAATTTAATATGGGGGCAGTATTTACTGGTTATGATTACCGCTTTGGATTTAAGAAAAAAGGCGATATTACGTTGCTAAAGCAATTAGGAGAATTTTATAATTTTAAGTCATATGTCATGAATCCAATAACAATAAAAAACGGCCAAAAAATTAGCACTACTGCTATTAAAGAATATTTAAAAAAAGGAAATATCAGAAAAGCCAATAAATTATTAGGTTATAATTATCAAATTAATGGAAATGTCATTCATGGTGATAAAAGGGGAGATTCTGTTCTATCATTTCCAACTGCAAATTTAGAAATAGAAGCAGAAAAGTTATTGCCGAAGAATGGAGTATATCTTGGGAATACTTATTATGAAGGACAAAAATATAATAGTTTGATTAATATTGGCTTCAAGCCTACTTTTAAAAATGAAAATGATAATATTTCTGTAGAAGTCTATATATTTGATTTTACAGAAAATATTTATAATAAACGAATCACTATTTCATTTATTATGAGAATAAGGGATGAAAAGAGATTCGCTTATCATAGAGATTTAGTTTCACAGATAAAAGAAGATAAAATAGCAGCTGATAAATATTTTAAAGAATATAAAATCAGCACAGAATAATATGTGATAATAAGATAAAAGATAAATATTATGGAATTCAAATAAGTTTGAATGGACTAATAAATTATGTTATAATTAGTATTTGAGCAATCATAAAATTGTGTTGTATTGTATGGTCTCATGTTATTAATATAAAAATATTATTTTATAAAGATTAAATGAATAAAAAAATGATTTTTTCCAATATAAACATTATAACAGAAAGAGAGAGAAAGTATAATGATTAAAAAAGAGGTTAAAGATAAAATAATCAAAGATTACCAGCATAATGAGAAAGATACTGGTTCAACAGAGGTTCAAGTAGCTATCTTGACTGAACAGATAAACAACTTGACTCAACATTTAATACAAAATAAAAAAGATTCTCATTCTAAACATGGATTACTTAAAATGGTTGGGAAGAGAAGAAGCTTGCTTAACTATCTAAAAGATAATGATATTGAAAAATATCGTACGCTAATAAGCCAACTAAATCTAAGAAAGTAAAAAATTGAAAACTTTTACCTTCTTTTATATTAAATTAAGGAGAAAATAAATATATGACTAATTCCGTTACTAGAAAAATCGAAATTGAAGTTGGGGATAACACTATAAAACTTGAAACGGGTAAATTAGCAAAACAGGCAAACGGGTCTGTCTTGTTAACCTGTGGAGAAACAGTTGTACTTGTTACAGCAGTAGCTTCAAAGGAACCTCGAGAAGGAATAGACTTTTTCCCTCTACTGGTAGATTATGAAGAAAAATTTTATGCTGCTGGTAAGATACCTGGCGGGTTTTTTAAACGAGAGGGCAAACCTAGCGAAAATGCTATCTTAACCTCAAGATTAATAGATAGACCATTAAGACCATTATTCCCTGAGGATTATCATAACGATGTACAGATCATTACTTCTGTGTTATCTTATGATCAAATTAATCTTCCAGATGTTATATCAATAATTGGCGCATCCTGTGCACTCTATATTTCGGATATACCCTTTGATAAACCAATTGCAGCAGTAAGGATTGGTTATCTAAACGGAGAATATATAATTAATCCAACAGTTGATAAATTAAAGGAATGCCAGCTAAATATTATTGTGGCTGGAACTAAAGATTCTGTTATTATGTTGGAAGGGGAAGCAAAAGAATTATCAGAAGAAGAAATATTAACAGCAATAGAAAAAGCACAAATTGAAATAAGAAAAATTGTTGAAATGCAAATTAAGTTTTCTGAGAATATTGTGGAAGAGAAAAAAATTGAAAAAAATTGGCAACCTGATAAGGCAGTTTTAGAAGAAAAAGAAAAACATTATCAGTTTTTAAAAAGCAAATATGCTGAGAATATTGAAAAGGCTTTAACTATATTTGATAAGACAGAAAGAGAAGAAAATTTAAATAGATTATTAGAGGAAATACTTGCTGATTATGAAGAAATTGAAATAGAAAAAGAATGCAAATCTGATAGATCACTAATTAAAAGTATATTTGATAAAATATGTAAAGAAATAATGAGAAGGCTTATAGTCGAAAAAGAATTACGTCTTGATAAACGAAAAATAGACGAAATTAGACCTATTGAATGCGAAACGGGTATTTTACCAAGAGTGCATGGTAGTGCACTTTTCACCAGAGGTCAGACACAAGCTTTGGTTCTAACTACTCTTGGCTCTGTAAGAGATGAACAGTCAGTCGATACATTAGAAGAAGACAGTTCTCGTAAGTTTTACTTGCATTATAATTTCCCTCCTTTTTCAGTAGGTGATGTTAAGCCGAGAAGGTCTCAATCAAGAAGAGAAATAGGCCATGGAGCTTTAGCTGAAAAGGCTATAAAAGCACTTATTCCTGATGAGGCTGGTTTTCCCTATACTATCCGTGTTGTATCTGAAATATTAGAATCAAATGGATCTTCTTCAATGGCAACTGTATGCGGTAGCAGCATGTCTTTAATGGATGCAGGTGTTCCTATAAAAAAGCCAATAGCTGGTGTAGCACTTGGGCTTGTAAAGGAGAAGGATGGTTATAAAATATTAACGGATATTTTAGGTATTGAAGATCATTATGGAGATATGGATTTTAAAGCAGCTGGTTCCGTAGATGGAATTACTGCAATTCAGATGGATTTAAAAATTGATGGAGTATCAATTGATATTCTCAGAGAAATACTTGAACGTTCCAAAAAAGGACGTACTTATATACTTAAAAAGATGAATGAAGTAATAGAAAAGCCTAGGGAAGAACTTTCCCATTATGTTCCAAAGATATTTATAATGAAAGTAAATCCTGAAAAAATTGGTTCTGTTATTGGGCCTAGCGGTAGGAATATAAAGAAGATCATCGAAGAAAGTGACACGAGTATTGACATAAAAGATAGTGGAGAAATATTTATTACTGCAGATGATATTGAAAAAATAGATAAGGCAAAATATCTTATTGAAGGATTGGTAAGAGAAGTAAAGTCAGGAGAAATATACACAGGGAAAGTAAAGAGAATAACAAAGTATGGCGCATTCGTGGAGATATTGCCAGGTGTAGAAGGTCTTTTACATATATCAAATTTATCACATTATCATGTTGACAAAGTGGAAGATGTTGTGAATATAGATGATGAATTCCAGGTTAAAGTAATTGGTGTAGATCAGCAAGGAAAGATTGATTTGAGCAAAAAAGATCTTACTCCAAAACCAGATAAGAAAAATAATTACAATGATCGTACTCGCAATAAATCAGAACACCATAGATAAACAGATAATATAGAAATAACAGTTTATGATGAATAAAGAAACGGAAAAAATAGAAATTAAAGTAGAGAAAGAAAAAGGTTGTGAAGATTTACCTTTACCAAAAGCGGCTAGTAAATATGCCTCTGGAATAGATTTGTTTTCTGCTGAGAATAAAGAAGTTGAAATTGATATAGGAGAAATAAAGTTAGTTTCGACGGGTATAAAAATAGCTCTGCCGATAGGCTTTGAAGCCCAGGTCAGACCTAGGAGTGGTTTAGCTTATCGACATGGTATTACTGTCCTCAATACACCTGGTACCATTGATTCTGATTACCGTGGTGTGATAAAAATAATTTTAATCAATCATGGTAAAGAAAGGTTTGTTATTAATCGAGGAGATCGAATTGCGCAATTGGTAATCCAAAGAATATATCAGCCAGTTTTGGTAGAAGCTGATAAGTTAGATGATACTAAGCGAGGCATTGGTGGTTTTGGACATACCGGAATTAAGACTAATAATTAAGAGATAATAACTATACAGAAATAGTATCATTCATTGGGAAATAAAAGTAAGGAAGCCAATGCATTATGTTATTTTAGGTTTAATTCAAGGATTGACTGAATTTCTTCCGGTAAGCAGTTCTGGTCATCTGGTAATAGTTCAATATTTTTTGAATTTAGAAATACCCGGTGTTGCCTTTGAAACATTTTTGCATTTCGGTACACTTCTGGCAGTTATTTTTCTTTTTAGGCATGATATTAAGACAATTATCAACTATTTTGGAAAAAGTCTGAAAAAACTTTACAACAGAGACATATTTTTAGAATATATTAAAAAAAATCCACAATCTAAATTTGGCTGGTTTTTATTGATTAGCACTATACCAGGTGCCATGATTGGGTATTTTTTTAACTCTACGTTTGAAAAACTATTTGGTAATCCATCTATAACCTCTTTGATGCTTGTTATAACAGGCATCTGTATTTTCTTTACAGATAAGTACCTGATCAAAGGTAGTAAAAATATAAAAGATATTACTATTACCGATGCAATTTATATTGGATTTGCACAGGCATTTGCAATTATTCCAGGTATTTCACGTTCAGGTTTTACTATAATGATGGCTCTCGGTAGAAATTTCGATCGTGAATTTGCAGCTAAATATTCTTTTATTTTATCGGTTCCGATAATTATGGGAGCAACAATATTTGAGATTGAAAAAATAATATATTTAAACATAAGCTTAAAATTATTATTCTTTTCAGGATTAACTGCATTCTTGTCTGGTTATTGGGCGATGCAATTTTTTATAAAAATGCTTGTTAAATTTAAACTTCGGATTTTTAGTTATTATCTGTGGATTGTTGGTATAACTGTATTATATATATCTTTAACTTCATTAAATAGGTAGGGGAAAATGGCTAAAACTGGCAAAAATTATTATTCAATAAAAAGAAGAGTTATAGGTATTATAATTATTGCTTTAGCTTTATATTATTTATTCGCCATAATATTCCCTAATCATAGGTTTGTTTTAGTAACTAGCATTACTAATTATATTAACCAATTTATAGGGATCGGAAAATATTTCATTTTTTTGTTTTTTGTTATTGAAGGTTTAAGTTTGTTATTTAATTTTCGATTCCAAAATTATTATAATAAAGCCTTTGGGCTGATTGCCTTATTATTAATTATCCTAGTTTTTCTACATCTTAGATTAATATTTCTCGAGCATGCCTATTTGCTGGCAAGGGATGGAGCAGGAGGAGGGCTGTATGGATTTTATGTTGCAAACTACCTAAATAATTATTTCGGATTGAAAGGAGCCTATCTTTTTTTGATAGCCCTGGGCCTGATTGCCCTTTTATTTGTAACTGACGTTTCTTTTGTATATGCAATATATGTTTTTTTCAGAAAGATATATTACATTATTAATAGGGCTATAGCTGGTTTTAGCGAAAAACAAAAAAGAAAACCAGAGCTAGTTAGAGAAAACCAGGAAAAGAAAATAAGTATCTATTCAAATAATGAAGAAAAGCCTAAAACTAAAAAAAGATTTGAGCCGATTTTCAGGAAAAAATCTAATTCTACAAAAAAAACGACTACAGTATCAGCAACGCAGGGAAAAATTAATTTTAGTTCAAAGACATATGATAACAAGAAAGAAAAAGATAACAAGTATATAATACCACCTATCGATCTATTGCAGGAAACAAAAAAAGAGCATAAGACTAAGGGTCAAGAAAAAATAAAAAACAATATCACTTTACTCCAAAGAACCTTAGACAATTTCGGCATTCAGGGAGAAGTCATTGGAGCAACACAAGGTCCTACAGTTACAAGATATGAAATACAACCTGCACCTGGAGTGAAAGTATCAAAAATTACCAACTTAAGTAATGATATAGCATTGGCATTTGCCGTAGCGTCTGTGAGAATAGAAGCGCCGATTCCGGGTAAAAATGCTATTGGCATTGAAGTCCCCAACAGAGAAAAAGATACAGTATTATTAAGAGAAATTATCGAGTCAAATGACTATCAGAATAATTCATATATTTTACCAATCGCCCTCGGAAAAGATATTGGTGGTAAAAATATTATTGCAGATTTAGTTGATTTGCCACATTTACTTATTGCTGGTTCTACAGGTTCAGGTAAAAGTGTTTGTTTAAATTCAATTATTTTGAGTTTAATCTATCGTTTTGGTCCTGAAATGATAAGATTTGTAATGGTTGACCCGAAAAGAGTCGAATTAAATGTATATAATGATATTCCTCATTTGATTACCCCAATCATTACTAATACGAAAAAAGTTGATAAAGTATTAAATTGGGCTATTTCTGAGATGGAAAGTAGATTTAAAACATTTGCCGAGGTTGGAGTTCGGAATTTGAAGGGATATCATGAATATATTAAGAGTACAAAGGCTGACGAGAATCCACTGCCATATATAGTTATTATTATTGATGAATTGGCAGACTTGATGTTATCTTCGCCAGTCAAGGTAGAAGAAGCTTTATGTAGATTAGCACAAATGACCAGGGCTACTGGTATTCACTTGATTATTGCTACTCAAAGACCATCAGTTGATATTATTACCGGTTCGATAAAGATAAATTTTCCATCTCGAATAGCTTTTGCAGTATCTACCCAGGTAGATTCTCGTACGATTTTAGATATTAATGGAGCAGAAAAACTTTTAGGTAATGGCGATATGCTTTTTTCTCCAATAAATGCATCTAAACCAATTCGTGCCCAGGGTTCTTTTGTTTCTGAAAAAGAGATTAAAAATATTGTTTCTTTCTTAGAAGAGAATGGTCCTGCTCCTGAATATCAAGAGAGTATTTTAAATCAAAAGAAAGGACAAAATGGTGAGACAGAAGAAGATGTAAACGAGGAAGAAGATGAATTATTCGAAGACGCTGTTGATACTATTATTAACAATAATCAGGCCTCGATATCTATTTTACAAAGAAAACTGAGAATTGGATATACCAGGGCTGCCCGACTAATAGATATAATGGAGAACAGGGGAATGGTTGGCCCATACGATGGGAGAAATCCAAGAAAGATTTTATTATCAAAAGATGACTATTTAAGTCGTAAGAATAATAAATCTGATTAAAAATATATTTTTGATTGAATTAAAGAAAAGAAAATATTATGATTATGTTATAGTAGAAAAAATAATTTGAAAAATAACTATTTTTATATATTGTGTTACATTATAAATAATAAATAATATCAAGAAAGGAGTGTGGTATTTATAGTAGTAATTAGTGTTTTTTCTAAAAATATCTTAAAAATTAAATTAGCATAAAAAGGAGTTTAAAAAATGAAAGGTAAATTAAATCTTATTATTATTCTTTTAACTTCATTATTAATATTATCTTTTGCTGTCATTAATACCCTAGCGCAAAGCGATATTAATGTTGGATTGGTTTTTGATGTTGGTGGAAAAGGCGATAAGTCTTTTAATGATTCCGCTTCAAGAGGTTTGAGCTGGGCAGCTGAAGATTTTGGTATCAAAAGAATTGAATTAGAGCCTGGAGCCGACGCTGACAGAGAAGTCAATCTTAGAAATTTATCTTCAATAGGTTATGATTTTATAATTGGAGTTGGCTTTTTATTTGAAGATAGTATCAAGACAGTTTCTAATGAATTCCCAGAAACAAAATATGCTATTGTTGATAGTTTTGTTCCAGATAGGGAAAATGTTGTCTCCCTTACTTTTGCAGAGCATGAGGGATCATTTTTAGTCGGAATGATTGCTGGTCTTAAGGCATTGCAGGATGGAGAGGATACAGTAGGATTTATTGGAGGAATGAATTCAGAATTAATTCAAAGATTTGAAGCAGGCTATCGTGCTGGTGTAGAATATGCCTTCCCTGAATGCAATATTTTATCTGCCTATGCCGGAGATACTCCACAGGCCTTTGCTGATCCGGTTAAAGGAAAAGAGTTAGCTTTATCCCAGTATGATAATGGGGCATATGTAATATTCCATGCATCTGGTCTAACTGGAGCAGGGGTATATGAAGCCGGGAAAGAAAGGAAAAAATTTATAATAGGTGTTGATTCAAATCAAAATTACATGGGACATATCGAAGAAACAGGTGAAAATTTTGGTTTGACAAGTATGCTGAAACAGGTTGATGTAGCTGTTTATTTAGCTACAAAATCAGTTGTAGAAGGTAATTTTGAATCAGGATTGAAGGTATATAACCTATCAACACAGGTAGAGATTGATGGAGTTACTTACAATGGAGTAGGTTATGCTATTGATGAATTTAATGAAGATCTTATTACTGATGAAATGATAGAAAAAGTTGAAAAGGCTAAAGAAAATATTATAAGTGGTGAAATCGTCGTTTCAGCTACACTTTAAATAAATAGCAAGATTAACAATTGAATATATTAATATCTAATGAAACTAAGATAGAGGGCTATCTAAAACTCTCTATCTTAGTACAAATATAAGTATTTATATATTAATATAGTATTGTATATAAAGAAGTAAAAAAATATATTTTTACTTTATTTAACCATGAAAAACCACCTTCTTAGAAGGTGGTAGTGGTTAAATAAAGGTTTTACCATAAAAATATCAAGATAATCCATATGATCATTTTTCATCTGAAATCTAAAAGAGTTATATTGCTTGAAAATATTCAGTTAAAATAGTAGAAAAGGTTAACTAAAAGTAAACATAGAATGAACCTCTTTTAGAGATTCTTAAAGCAACCCGCTATGCGGGTGCGATATTTGCTTTATAATTTGATTATAAGATTGGTAGAGATAGGGAGCTATCATATTGTCAGAAAAAATATTATTAGAAATGAAAAACATATCTAAAAAATTCCCCCTGGTCAAGGCTAATGATAAAGTAAATCTATCAGTTAACAAAGGTGAAATACATGCTCTTGTAGGAGAAAATGGTGCTGGGAAAAGCACATTGATGAGTATTTTGTATGGACTATACCAGGCAGATGAAGGTGAGATATTTATCAATGGAAGAAAAGTTAATATTTCAAATCCAAATAAAGCTATAGAATTAAAAATTGGCATGGTTCATCAGCATTTTATGTTAATCTCCCCTCTGACAATAACTGAAAATATTATTTTGGGTATGGAACCAAAGAAAAATATAATATTTACAGATATACAAAATGCTGCAAATCAGATACAGCAACTATCAGAAAAATATGCTTTTAAAATAGATCCAATGGCTAAAATAAAAGATGTGTCAGTTGGCATAGAACAACGAGTTGAAATTATAAAAATACTTTACCGTGGAGCAGAAATATTGATACTAGATGAGCCAACTGCTGTATTGACACCTCAAGAGGTAGAAGAACTATTTCACATCTTAATTTCTTTAAAAAATGAGGGGAAAACAATCGTATTTATAACTCACAAATTAAATGAAGTTATGAGTATTGCTGATAATGTTACAGTTATGAGAGACGGTAAAGTTGTTGGTACAAAAAAGATATCAAATACAAATAAAGCTGAAATTGCCAATATGATGGTAGGGAGAGATGTGCTTCTGGAAGTTAGCAAAACTAAGCAAAAGATTGGTAAAACTATATTAAAATTGGATAAAGTTAATTTATTTAATAAAAATAACTTTCCAATATTAAAAAATATTAATCTATCAGTTAAAGAAGGCCAAATCCTTGGAATAGCAGGGGTTGAAGGCAATGGACAAACCGAGATTGTAGAAGTGATTACTGGTTTAAGACCAATATCAAATGGAAAAATATTTTTATATGATGATGATATTACAAATCTGAATCCTAAAGAAAGAAGAAAGAGAAAAATAGCTCATATTCCGGAGGATAGACGCAAGAGAGGCATTATATCAGAATATTCTGTTGCAGAAAATTTGATACTTGGCTTTCATGAAAAGAGCATTTTTAATAAAGCCTTGTCTCTGGATTTTAATGCTATTGACAAGCATGCATATAAACTGATATCTGATTATGATATACGACCTACAGATAAAGATAATTTATTAAAATCATTATCAGGAGGAAATCAGCAGAAAGTAATAGTTGCAAGAGAATTATTCGATGATCCTATACTGTTAATTGCATCACAGCCAACAAGGGGTCTGGATATAGGTTCGATAGAATTTGTTCATAAGCAATTGTTACGGGAAAGAAAAAATGGGAAAGCAATTCTCTTAGTCTCGGCAGAATTGGACGAAATATTATCTTTAAGTGATATTATAGCGGTAATGTATGAAGGCAAAATTGTTGAAATAATTAATTCTGCCGATGCAGATATAAATAGATTGGGATTACTTATGACTGGTTCTACAAAATAAAGGTTTTTTTAATAAGGTAAAAAAAATAACAGCACCAAAGGAATTATAAGAATAGAGGATATAAATTGAGTAATAAAAAAAGCAATACTTTTTTTCTATATCTCTTAGAAAAGATAACACCAATTATTGCCATTATTGGGGCTTTGTTTATAGGTTCAATAGTAATTCTTCTAATAGGTGAAGATCCAATTCAAGTATATAAAATGATGTTCGGGTTGGCAATTGGTAATCTTGATGGTTGGGGTAATGTGCTATTTAGGGCAACTCCTTTAATATTTACTGGGTTAGCTGTTGCTTTTGCTTTTCGTTGTGGATTATTTAATATTGGTGGTGAAGGGCAAGTTTATGTAGGAGCATTTTTGGCTGCATATGTTGGGTTTACTTTTACTAATATACCGGCAATAATACTTTTGCCCTTAACAATATTTGCAGCAGCCGCAGGCGGTGCTATGTGGGCTTCGATTCCAGGTATTTTGAGAGCAAAAACAGGCGTTCATGAGGTAATTATTACTATTATGATGAACTGGATAGCTGCTTCTTTTACCTATTATCTAGTATTGATATTCAAAGCACCCCCAACAGAAGAAATGAAAGCAGCTGGTGTTCAGCAAATGATACCTCATACCAGCGAGATTGCCCAAGCAGCTAGGTTGCCGAGATTATCAGCTTTATTATCTCATGTAAATATAGATCTACCTTCGCATAATCCTCTTAATGCTTCCTTTTTTATTGCCTTAATAGCTGCATTTTTGGTTTATCATATTTTATGGAAAACAAAATTGGGATATGAGATAAGAGCAGTTGGACATAATCCAATTGCTTCAGAATATGCTGGAATAAATATTGCAAAAAATATTATTTTAGCAATGGTTATAAGTGGAGCACTAGCAGGGTTAGTAGGAACTAATGAAGTTATGGGATATAAATTTAGGTGGCGCCAGGAGCTTTTTCTGAATTTGGGATTTAACGGGATTGCAGTTGCCTTATTAGGCAAAAATCACCCCTTAGGAGTTGTCCTTGCGGCAATACTATTTGGCATATTATCTTATGGCGGAGCACTAGTTAATATATTTACTGCAGGATCGATTCCAAGAGAGTTGATTATGGTAATACAGGCTGTTATTGTAATATTAGTTGTGGTAGCAGACGAAATTGTAAAGCGTTTAATCATTAGGAGGAAATTGGTATAATGATACAGAGTATATTAAATGCAGATTTTTTTGCATCTGTCATAAGGATAGCAATTCCTCTGACATTAGCAGGCTTGGGAGGAGTTTTTTCAGAAAAATCTGGGGTAATCAATATAGGTTTGGAAGGTATGATGTTAACCGGTGCTTTTTTTGGAATTGCTGCTACAAATTTTTCACATAATCCCTGGATTGGGATATTATTTGCAATTATTGTAGGAGCAATTTTAGGATTAATCCATGCAGCAGTATCAGTGACATTTAAAGCAAATCAAATTGTAAGTGGGGTAGCAATTAATTTATTTGCTAGTGGAATTACCGTTTTTCTTAGCTGGTTATGGTTTAGTGAAACACAGATTATGGCTTTAGAAAGACTACCAATATGGGGTTTTAATATTCCTAAACTTGGGGAAGGTCCAAATATATTAAGAATCTTAGTTGTGATATTCGCTCATCATTCTCCGATAGTTTATTTGACATTTATTATTGTTATTTTATCTCATATTGTAATTTTTAAAACTCCATTTGGTTTAAGAATACGTTCAGTTGGAGAATATCCGCATGCTGCTGACACCCTTGGAGTAAATGTTATAAATATTCGTTATATCGCAGTTATGACATCAGGCGCTTTAGCAGGTTTAGCTGGTTCTTTCCTATCTCTTGAACAAGCTCATTTTTTTGTTAAAGAAATGAGTGGAGGGAGAGGATTTATAGCCTTAGCTGCTATGATTTTTGGAAAATGGACTCCCCTTGGGACTTTAGGTGCTGCTTTACTTTTTGGGATTGGAGAAGCTCTAGCAATAAGACTACAAGGAGTTTATACTATTCCAGTCCAGTTTATCAATATGGTCCCATATTTATTGGCTATATTTGTATTAGTTGGGGCCATTGGCCGAGCATCTGCTCCTGCTGCAGATGGTGTCCCGTATGAGAAGGAAATTATGTGATATAATTATGAAGATTTAATCCTTAATTAGGAGTATTATTATAAAATGAAGGAAATAGGAGAATATTTAAAAAACAGAAGAATAGAGTTGGGTATTTCATTGGACGAAGCTGAACAATACCTTAAAATAAGAAAAAAATACCTGATTGGTATTGAAGAGGGAAATGAGAACATCCTTCCAGGAAGAACTTATTTTATTGGATATTTAAGAAATTATGCTAATTATCTTGATGCTGATCAAGAATATATTACTAAATTATTAGAGGGAAAAAGAGTAGAAAAAAAAGTAGAAGAAGAAAAAACAGAAGAACAGGTTTCTAAACGAAAAAATACCGGTAAATATTTTTATCCAGAAAAAAGAAAATATCGTTTGAAAAGAGAAAAAAGAAATATTAACTATATTCCTTTTATAAAAATAATAGTTATTATACTGTTACTGGGAGGAATAGTTTTTTTGATAAATCAATTCATAAATAGAATAAAAGAACCATCTGCGCCTGTTAGCCAAAACGGCAATGAGGTTTTAGATAATAATAGTACTGAAGAAAAATCTATAGAAGAAGAATTAACTCAAATGGCAGAGGAAAACATAGAGAAAGAGGAAGCAGAATTGCCCCCACCAGAGGACTTTCTAGAACCAATACCTAATTATAAGCCAATTACTATTTTGGCTCAGGAACCAGCATGGATAAAGGTTATTCATGATGGAGAAGTATTATACGAAAATTTCCTACTTTCTACAGAAAATATTGACATAAAAGTATCAGGACAGATTTCTATTGTTACAACATCTCCAGATGATATAAGTGTCATCTATGACGATCAAGAAGTCGAAGCACAACCCTCTGATGATTATCGACTTACTCGATATCAAATCATTGCAAGTAATGAGAATAATTAGAAATGGGAGAAATCACCTACCCTAAACCAGCCAAATTGATAATTAGCATTATCAGTTCAAGAGAAGAAGTATTTTCTGAAGGGGAAAATTACTTAATTAATATTTTTGGTTCAATAGATATGGAAAGCGAATACCAATCTTTTGATTTTACAGATTATTATAAAAACGAGATGGGTACATATCTAAAGCAAAAATTGGTATCTTTTGAAAAATTAATTATTCCAAATGAAATAAGTCAAATAAAATGTGATAGTAATGCCTTGGAATTGCAGTTAAGCTTTGATAAAGATAATACTGCTAAAAGAAAGTCTAGAAAAGTAAATTTTGATCCAGGCTATTTAACATTAGGTAAATTTGTATTGGCAAGTACGAAAAACGGTGCAGCCAGAATATACCTTAAGCAAGGTATATATGCTGAAATTACCCTTAGATATGTTAGAAAATCATTTAGACCTCTGGAATGGACATATAAAAATTATAAAACTGATTTATTTATTAATTTTCTTAATAAAGTAAGAGAAAAATACAAAATGCAATTAAAAGATATTTCATAAAAGTTGATAATATATTATATAAAGGAGTGAAATAATATTACTAGTAATACAAAAAGAGTATTTATAGCAATTAATCTTAATAAAGAAATAAAAGAACATCTTTCTCTTATTAAAGGGGATATAATAAATTTCAAAGATACACATGCGCGTATAAAAACGGTTAGTAGAAATAATTTTCATATTTCTTTGAAATTTCTTGGTGATATAAATACAGTAGCGATAGAAAAAACATTTATTGTCTTACAAAAATTGTCTTCTCAATATAATTCTTTTAAAATTGTGCTTTCAAATAAGATAGGTGCATTCCCCGATTTGAAAAAACCACGTGTTATATGGATAGGAATTGAAAAAGGAGATAATGAAATTAATAAAATATATTACGATATTGAAAGAGAGCTAAAGGATGAGTCATTTTATCGGTACGACAATAAATTTTCTCCCCATATTACTCTGGGAAGGGTGAAGTATATTAAACATCCAGACAAATTAGCAGATTTTCTAACATACCTTGAATATAAGAAATTTTCACAGATAATTAAATCTATAGAATTGATGGAAAGTAAACTAACAGGCAATGGACCTATTTATACAATTATTGGTAAGTTTCCTTTTTTGAGATAAAGCATTTATTGTATTTTTTTATTTATAGATTATTTTGGAAATATAAAAAGTAATAACTAAATAAATCGAGGAGTGTCGTATGAAAGAAATCAAAAATAATGTTTCGGAAAGAGAAAAGGCATTGAGAATGGCTATGCAAAATATAGAACATCGCTTTGGAAAAGGTTCAATAATGAAATTTAGTGATAAGCCAAAAGTTACTGGTAGCAATATTATTTCTTCTGGTTCCCTGGCATTAGATATAGCACTAGGAATAGGTGGAGTTCCTAGGGGAAGGATAGTGGAAATATTTGGTCCAGAATCTTCAGGTAAAACGACTTTGGCATTACACATGATTGCTGAAGCCCAAAAGAATAAAGGCATTGTTGCCTTTATAGATGCTGAGCATGCACTAGATCCTGTTTATGCAAAAAACATTGGAATAAATATTGATGAACTAATCATTTCTCAACCAGATACTGGTGAACAGGCTTTAGAAATTGCAGAATCACTAGTTAGAAGTAATGCGGTTGATATTATTGTAATTGATTCGGTAGCAGCATTGGTGCCAAAAGCTGAGATTGAAGGTGATATGGGAGATTCATCAATGGGATTACAGGCTAGATTAATGTCTCAGGCACTTAGGAAACTTACCGCGATTATTAATAAATCGAGAACAACGATGATATTTGTAAATCAAATAAGAGAAAAAATTGGAATTATTTTTGGTAATCCTGAAACAACTCCTGGTGGAAGGGCGTTAAAATTTTATTCCACTATTAGGTTAGATATAAGAAGAAAGGCTTCAATAAAGAAAAATGACATAAATATCGGGATAACTGTTAAGGTTAAAGTTGTAAAAAATAAATTGGCCCCACCTTTCCAAGAGGCTACCTTCGATATTATTTTTGGTAAAGGTATTTCTAGAGAGGGAGATATATTTAATTTAGGAGTGATGTATAATATTATTCAAAAATCAGGAACCTGGTTTTCTTATAATGATATGCAATTAGGCCAAGGAAAAGAGAATACGAAATTGTATCTCTCAGAAAATCCAAAGGTTTCAAATGAGATTGAGGAAAAAATATTAATTGCAGCAAAACTCCCTGGAGTAGAGGAAGAGTCAAAAGCCAAAGAATCAGAATCAAAAAATGAGCAACAATCATAAAATAACTGATATAAAAGTAAACAAAAATAATGTAAAAATATTTCTAGATGATGAAGTTTTGGTAGAAACTGATAGCTTAATTGTAAGTAAGCTTGACTTATTCGTTGGTAAAGAAATAAATGATAATATTGTTGATAAATTAAAACAAGAAGCAACTTTTGCTAAGGCAAAGAATGATGTTATTCGCTTTCTTTCATATCGACCTCGTTCCGAATGGGAAATATACAATAAACTAAAGATAAAAAAGTATTCAGTCATTACAATTAAAAAGATAATATCCTGGTTAAAAGAGAAAAATTTGATAAACGACAGAGAATTTTCTCTAATGTGGATAAAAGAGCGAATGGCTAATAAGCCTTTAGGAAAGTTGAAAATAAAAAATGAATTAAGAAAGAAAGGAATTACTGATAGTGTCATAGAGAATATAATAAATGATTTTTTTGAAAAAGAAGTAGATGAATTGGAACTTGCTTATCAGTTGGTTGAGAGTAAAAAAAACGCTTTGAAGTTGAAAAATATTGAACTAGAACCAAAAAAAATTATCAATATGCTAAAAAATAGGGGTTTTTCTTATAATGTAATAAATAATATTTATGATGATATTATTAATAATACTAATAAATAGTTCTGTAAAATAGATTATAATAATTAGAACCAAATAATATAATTACTGTAAAGCTATTAACTATGATAAAATACAAAAATTAATAGAATGTATACTAGTATTTGACTTTTATTTTCGATAGAGATAAAATGTTAGAGTTAATATTATTTATAATATTATAATATATAGTTATATCCTTAATATTTGTAAAAATTGTTCTAATTTTTTATGAGACTATTAGCTAACAATAGATAAGATAAATAGATTATTTTCTTAGTTGATTTTTATTGTAATAAATGTAAATTATTGTGAATACTATTTTTTGAACCTTTTAAATTGAATAGGGGGTGAAAGCCATTAATACATCGATTTTTTCTATAGCAACAATTTTGTTAGGCATACTAATTGGCTTTTTATTAACTAATTTTTTTGCAAAAACAAAATTATCATCATCTGAAAAAGCAAGTAATCAAATTATCGAAAATGCAAATAAAGAAGCCGAATCCATTAAAAAAGAAGCTCAACTTCAAGCAAAAGAAGAAGCTTATCAAATTATAAGAAAAAGCGAAATTGAATGCCAACTAAAAAGAAATAAATTAGAAAATATTAACGAACAACTTATCAAAAAAAGCAATAATCTTGTGCAAAAATTAGAGCTAATTGAGAAAAAACAGAAGGATATTACTATTAAAGAACAAGAAATTGAGGGAAAATCGAAAGAAATAAATCAGATTTATCAAAAACAGAGAGATGAATTAGTGAGGATATCAAAATTAAACATCGAAGATGCAAAAAAAGATTTATTGAATAGACTTGAAAAGGAGTTAGATCACGAAGCAGGTAAATTGATAAAAACAGTAGAAGAACAAGCAAAAGAAGAAGCTGAGAAAAAAGTGCGCAATATTATTGCTCTGGCAATACAGCGTTATTCTTCCGATTATACTGTAGAGTCTACCATATCAGTAGTTTCCCTTCCCAATGAAGACATGAAAGGAAGAATTATTGGACGAGAAGGTAGAAATATAAGGACTTTCGAGAGGATAGCTGGAGTTGATTTAATAGTTGATGACACACCGGAGGCAGTTATTATATCCGGTTTTGATCCTATCAGACGGGAAATTGCCAGGATAGCCCTAGAAAAATTAATTACTGATGGCAGAATACAACCTGCCAGGATAGAGGAAGTAATCGAGAGCTCTAAAAAAGTTGTTGAGAATAGTATAAAAGAAGAGGGAGAAAAGGCGGTATTTGACACAAATGTTAGAAATTTAAGCCCAAAATTGGTTAATATTTTAGGAAAGCTAAAGTATAGGACAAGCTATGGTCAAAATGTTTTGCAACATTCTAAAGAAGTTGCCTATTTTGCCGGAATTATGGCGAATGAATTAGGTTTAAATTCAACTTTTTGTAGGAGAGCAGGTCTGTTGCATGACATTGGGAAAGCCGCGGATATGGAGATTGAAGGTCCTCATGCATTAATTGGAGCTGACATAGCTAGAAAAAATGGCGAGTCACAAAAAATTGTAAATGCTATTGCTGCTCACCATGAAGACGAAAAGCCTGAAACCGTTGAAGCGATATTAGTTCAAGCAGCAGATGCAATTTCAGCTTCAAGGCCTGGAGCCAGAAGAGAAATGCTAGAAACTTACATTAAAAGATTAAAACAGTTAGAAGAAATAGCTAATTCTTTTGAAGGTGTAGAAAAATGTTATGCAATTCAAGCTGGTAGAGAAATTAGGATTATTGTTAATCCTGAAGAAATAGATGATTATTTATCAGCAAAATTATCCAGGGATATTTCTAAAAAAATAGAAAAGAATATAGACTATCCTGGTCAGGTAAAAGTCAATGTTATTAGAGAAACTCGCTCTGTAGAATATGCTAAGTAATATAAATACAAAAATAACTCAATTGTAATATTCTATAAATTGATAATTAAAATTAAAAAGATTATAATTTAAGGATAAAAAAATAAGAGAAGGGGTTATATGATTAAACAATATATCTCCTTCTCTTTTAGTTTATAATAATATGGTAAAAATAAAAATATTAGGAATTAATTAAGGAATAAATATCTATGTCAACATATTATATAAAAACTTTTGGTTGTCAGATGAATGTAAATGATTCTGAAATAATTGCAGGCCAGTTAGAAGATATGGGTTATAAAGTGGCAGCAGAAATTAGCAGTTCAGATATAATTATTCTGAATACATGTTGTGTAAGAAAAAAGGTGGAGCAAAAAATATACAGCATGGCAGGCAAGGTTAGCCAAATAAAAAGAGAAAGACCCGGGGTAATTTTTGGTATCTGTGGTTGCTTGGCCCAAAAAGAAAAAGAACATATTCAAAAAAAGATACCACTGATTGACTTAATATTTGGACCATCTCAAGCTGTTTCTTTTAGATCTATCCTGAAACAATACCTGTTAAATAAAAATATAATAATAAATTGTAATAATCGAGAGCCATTTAATATAAAAAATGTGCCAATTAAATATCATAATACGATATCGGCATTTGTACAAATTATGAAGGGTTGTAATAATTTTTGCTCTTATTGTATAGTTCCTTTTACAAG
>CAYOLB010000124.1:0-2407 GCA_964404675.1 uncultured Atribacterota bacterium
TATTCTATCAATAATTCTTTTCTTGATGCCTGAAGCTGAGGAATAAGTTTCTAGACAGCCAAAACCACCACAGTTACAGGCAGGACCATCTTTATTAACAATTATATGACCCACTTCTCCAGCACCAAAATTATTTCCATGATATATTTTGCCATCGAAGATTAACCCTCCTCCGATTCCGGTTCCCAGGGTTAAGCAAATCATATCTTTTATGCCCCTTGCTACACCAAATATTTTTTCACCCCACGCAGCAGCATTGGCATCATTTTCCAAAATAACCGGAATTCGAAATTCTTCTTCAATTATACTACAAATTGGCACTCCCTCCCATCCTGGTAAATTGGGAGCCGCGTAAACTATACCAGTTCTGGCATCAAGTGGTCCGGGTGCACCTATACCTATGCCTAAAACATTATCTATATTAATTTCTGACTTTTCTATAAGCTGATGAATGGTTTGTTTTATTCTACTGATAACAACATCTTTTCCCTGCTGTGCATTTGTAGGGCTTTTTATATATTCCTTGATATCACCCTTATTATTTACCAGGGCAGCACTTATTTTTGTTCCACCTAAATCAACTCCGATAGCAAATTTACCTATTTCTTCCTTATTTCCAATAGTGTTTAAAACCATTCCTTACAGGTGTTCTCCTTTATTATAATATCATAAATCAATCAACAAATTAACCCTTGATAGAACCTGCCATAATTCCCCGTACAAAATAGCGCTGCAGGCTTAAAAAGATAACCAGTGGTAATGCCATTGAAACAAAGGCAGCAGCAGTTAACAGTTCCCAATTCTGTCCATAAGAACCCACCAATGCACTTATCCTAACAGTCAATGGAGCAACATCTGGAGTGCCCCCAAGATAAACTAGTGCAACTAAAAGATCATTCCAGACCCATATAAACTGGAAAATAGTAATTGAGGCAATAGCCGGAACAGATAATGGTAAAACAATGCTGGTAAATATCTGAAAGGATGTTGCACCGTCAATAGTGGAAGATTCAAACATTTCACTGGGAAGCCCAGAAATATAATTGTACATTAGATAGATGACAAGTGGCAATCCATAGCCTGCATGGGCAAACCATATCCCCACAAAAGAACCTGATAATCCTAACTGATTAAATATCCTCAAAATAGGAATCAATGTCATTTGCAGAGGAACAACCAATAAACCTACAAAAAGTATAAAGAAAAAACGCCTTCCCCAAAATTCCATCCAGGCAAATGCATAAGCAGCAAAAGATGCAATAATAATGGGCAAAGTACAAGCTGGTATGGTTATAATAAGGGTATTAATAAAGGCACGTCCAATACCAATATTTGTGATAACATCCTTATAGTTGGACAATGTAAACTGGGTAAAATTAAATGGATGCGCCAGCACTGTCCACCAACCGGATGAAGCTACGTCTGCAGAGGGACGAAAAGATGTAATTAATAATCCTACAGTAGGAAATACCCATATAATAGCTACAATAATAACAAAAATATGTATAGGGGCATTTATAAAAATGTTATTTTGTTTTAACTTCATCTGATTGCCTCCTGTTCTCTAAAGCGCTGGACATTTATTATAATCATGGGGATGATGAATATCAGTAGCACAATAGCGATAGAACTAGCCCTTCCATAATTCTGGAAGATAAACATCTCTTTATACATACGATTGGCAATTACCTCTGTTGAAAATGATCCATTAGTCATTACATAAACAATATCAAAGACCTTAAGTACATTTATAAACATGGTAGTAGATACAACAGCAACAGTCGGTTTCATCAAAGGTAATATAATCTTCCAAAAAATACGGAGTTCATTTGCACCATCTACCCTGGCTGCTTCCAGTAATTCTCTGGGAATTCCCTTATAGCTTGCTGATAAAATAACCAGACAAAATCCTGTCCATATCCAGATTCCTACAATAATTAAACATATATTATTTATCCAGGGCCTCTCTATTAACCAAGGAATAGGCTCAGCCCCCAAAAATGATAGGAAAGCATTAAGAATACCGATTTGCGCACTACCAATAGGCCTGTATGAATAAACAAATTTCCAGATGACACCTGCTCCAACAAATGATATGGCCATAGGCATAAATATTATGGACTTTATGATTGATTCATAGCGAACTCTATCAAGTAGTACAGCCATAATCAATCCCAGAAATACTGTCATTGGCACAAAAAGTATTACCCATAACAGATTATTACGAAAAGCAGTTAACATAATTTCATTGGTAAAGCTATAAATATAATTGGCAAATCCGACAAATTTTTCTGATTGAGGCCCAAAAAATGAAATAATAAAGGTATTTATAGAAGGATAAACTAAAAAAAACATTAATACAAATAGAGCAGGAATTACATACAACCACGGAGTAAACCAGCGTGTT
>CAYOLB010000125.1:0-1634 GCA_964404675.1 uncultured Atribacterota bacterium
GGAAAACAGGGGGATGTTGTTATCCTGGAATTTCCTTCATATCAATATATTCCTTATCATATCGGAGTAAGTTGTGTGGAAAAAGTCATTAAAAATGGAAGAGTTGTATTTGATAAGAAAGGAAAGAATAAATCCTATGTTGATTGAAAAAAGTTTCAATGATTTTTTAGGGGAATTAGCTTCTCGCTCTCCTGTTCCGGGAGGAGGGAGCGTTGCTGCTTTAAGTGCCAGTCTTGCCTCTGCTTTAACTGAAATGGTTGCAAATTTAACTATAGGCAAGAAAGGCTTTGAGAAAGTAGAGGAAGAGATGAAAAAAATATCCCGGGAATCAGCGGATTATCGAGAGAAATTTTTAAAGGATATTGATAAAGATGCTGAAGCTTTTAGCAGGGTTATGGACGCTTTCAAATTACCAAAAAATACCCAGGAAGAGATTATAAAAAGGAAGAAAGTTATTCAGGAGGAATTTAAGAATGCTGCCTTAGTCCCCCTTGGGGTAGCTGAAGATACACTGAAGTTAATGAAGCTTACATCAAAGGTTGTGAAAATGGGAAATAAGAATGCTATTAGTGATGGAGCAGTTGCTGCAATGATGGCAAGGAGTGCAGTTCTCGGTGCGTTATCCAATGTAAAAATCAATTTGCAATCGATTAAAGATGAAGATTTTGTAAACAAAGCTTTAAAAAAAGTAAACAAGATTGAATCAAATGTTATTGAAGAAGAAAAGAAAATAATTTCCAATGTGGGATTATAATACATATGAAAATTCTTGCTTATTTGAGATCAACTTTTTAAAGTGCCTAAGCATATAAAATTTACTTTCAGCATTTGAACTATAAAATATTGTATGAATTAATCAAAAGGCAGGATTGAGGTATTAAAGCCGTTTTTGAATTATTTTGTTGATTAAAATAAAGGACAAAGTAAAAATTCTCATGATAAAAATTGTTATAGTTTCTGCAGTTATTTAGATAATCTGCAATTTCTCTAAAATTGTAATAACTCTTCTTTTTTTACTATCTTTTTTATTTAAACCATAAATTTTGCTTATTTTTAGCATTGATAAAGTTTATTTATCTTTTTATTTTCAGGATTTTAATCTAATGATTTAAATTCTTTGTTTCATAAAAAAAGGAAAAAATATCTTGGAAATAAGTAGTAAATATACCACATAGCATATAACATTAAGGGTAATGCTATATTTATATTCTTATTGATAATTTTCCAATAAATCGTTTTTTTGAAATAGAAATACTACATTAAATTTTTATATCCGTTATATAATAAATGATAAAAAAGATATGGGTTTATAATTTTAGAATAAGGAAGGAAAACAATATCATGATTAAAATAATTAGGGTTTTATTCCACATTTTTACTTGTTTTATTTTACTCATAATGAGCAGCACATTTTTTGTGGCTTATGCACAGAATCAAGATAGTTTTTCGTCAGAGCTTTTAAGCATTGAGGGTACCTGGGGAGGGAAGTTAAAGGTTCCCGGAACTGAGCTCAGGATTGTTTTTAATATTACAAGAACTCCAGAGGGAAATTTAACTGCAACCATGGATAGTCCTGATCAGGGAATAACCGGTATCCCGGTAGATGAAGTTATATTGCAAGATAGTAATTTATC
>CAYOLB010000126.1:0-3311 GCA_964404675.1 uncultured Atribacterota bacterium
AAATGCAGCCAAACTTCTAGCAAGTTCAGTTTTACCTACTCCTGTAGGACCCATAAATATAAAAGATCCTACCGGACGATTAGGATCAGAAATACCTACTCGAGAACGTCTTATAGCATTTGAAATAAGACTAACTGCCTCATCCTGCCCTACTACCCTTTTTCTAAGCTCTTCTTCCATCCGTATTAGTTTCTGGGTTTCTCCTTCCATCAAACGACCTACTGGAATATGAGTCCATTTTGCTACAATAAGGGCAATATCTTCTTCTGTAATTTCTTCCTTCAACATGCGAGAACTTTTTTGTAAAGAGGCAATTTTTTTATTACTTTCTTCCAACTCTTTTTCCAATTCAGGTATTTTCCCATACCTGATCTCGGCAGCTCGATTTAGATTCCCATCCCTTTCGGCATGTTCACTTTCGGTTCTTGCCTTTTCTAAATCGCTTTTAATCCGATTTATTTTTTGGATAATCTCTTTTTCGTTATTCCATCTGGACATCAATCCATTTTTTTGCTCTTTTAGATTCCCTAAAGTTTTGTCTATATTTTTTATCTTATCCTTGGCAACACTATCGTTATCCTTTTTTAGGGCTTCTTTCTCAATCTCAAGCTGCATAATTTTCCTTTCAATTTCATCAATTTCTATAGGCATGCTGTCTATTTCCATACGCAATCCCGAAGCAGCCTCATCAACAAGATCAATCGCTTTATCCGGTAAGAAACGGTCAGTTATATAACGATTTGATAAAGTTGCTGCTGCTATTAATGCAGAATCCATTATTTTAACTCCATGATGAACTTCATATCTCTCCTTTAATCCCCGCAAGATAGCAATAGTGTCCTCAACGGTTGGCTCTTTTACCAACACCATTTGAAAACGTCTTTCTAGTGCTGCATCTTTTTCAATATATTTTCTATATTCCTTTAGGGTTGTAGCGCCAATGCAATGCAACTCTCCTCTGGCCAGTGCAGGCTTTAACATATTGGATGCATCAACAGCACCCTCAGCAGCACCAGCACCAACTAATGTATGCATCTCATCAATAAACAAAATAATGCTGCCTTCGGCCTTTTCTATTTCTTTTAAAACAGCTTTTAACCGATCCTCAAATTCGCCCCTAAACTTAGCCCCTGCAACTAATGCACTAAGATCAAGTGCGATTACTTTTTTATTCTTTATGCCTTCAGGAACATCTCCACTTACTATTCGGCGTGCCAAACCCTCAACTATTGCTGTTTTTCCTACACCTGGCTCTCCAATCAATACTGGATTATTTTTTGTTCTTCGAGACAAAACTTGCATAACTCGTCGTATTTCATCATCCCTTCCAATAACCGGGTCCAATTTTCCTTGTCTAGCTAACTGGGTTAGGTCACGAGAATATTTTTCCAAAGCCTGATATTTTTCTTCAGGATTTTGATCAGTTATTCTTTGATTCCCTCTGATATTCATCAATGAGCGATAAATATTATCCCGACTAATTCCTCTTTCCTTAAAATATTGGGCAAAAGAGCTATCTTCTAATTCGGCCAGGGAAAGCAATAAATGCTCTGTACTGATATATTCATCTTTTAATTTAGCTGCTTCCTGGGTAGCTTTATTAAATACTACATTTAACTCATTACCAATATACTGATTTGCCCTTCCGCCGGAAATGGTTGGTAATTGTTTTAGTTTTTTTTCTAAGAATAACTCTAAATCAGAAATATCTATTTCCAGTTTACTTAAAATTGATGGTATGATACCTTCTTTTTGATTGATTAAAGCAAGAAGCAAGTGTTCACTTTTAATTTCTTGATGATTATATTGTAAAGCTAATTGTTGTGCCCGACCAATAGCCTCCTGTGCCTTTACAGTGAATTTATCAAATTGCATCATAGTTTATCTCCTTTCTCTTACAACTTTCTCATAATATTATTATACTGCTACTGTCAATATTCCGTTTTTCGTAATATTATAATATATAAACCCATATTTTTTAAATAATATAAGCTTTTAAAAATGAAGGTAGAGTTATTCGGATAAAGACATTTTCGGATTATCTTTTGTTAATAATCCCGTAATTATATTTGCATTACAATGAATTTTCAGCAATTCTGCCAATTCATTTCTTGCATCGCTGATAGTTGATTGAGGGATCCCGTTGATACCATCAATGTTTATTACAATTCTCTGAGAATTAAGTGTTATTTTTGAAAATTCTGCATTTCGCCAATTCCATCTTCTACACATAACCTGTTTACTTTGGTCATCATAATAAATTACTTCTCCCTTATCTGGATGTTCAACTTCATCACTTCCTAACCCGGTAAACATTTCATTACCAGTGGCAAAATCCAAACAAAGATTACCTGTAATTCTATCTAAATCATCCCCGCCACAGGGTACCAAATATTTAATTGATATATAATTAAAAAGGGTAACAACAGAATTTATATAAGGTAACCCACCCCCACCTAATGCTCTTGTCAAGAGTGCTTTAATAGAAGGAGGAAATATTTCTGGATTAGAACCAAATTTTAAATGAGTTTCATCCCATGCCCTTATAAAAGGATGTTTCTCATAATCAATATTTTCGGATTTCCTCTGTTCAATAATTTTATTTAAAGGTTTTTTTATCCTTTTATTTTTTTCTACAATATCTATTTCATTAACAAAAATTATGCCGCGTTGAAATTGTGGAAATTCTGCAAAAACATCCCCACTTATTATTATTTCTCTTTTCTGCAATTCTACCTATCTCCTATACCTATCTAATTTATATCTAAATTACAATACTTCCCTTATACTCCTCCTTAAGTTGGTTTGAGCGGCGGAATATTTTTTATCTTTTCCATCTTTTTGATCTCATCTCTTAATTCAGCTGCTTTTTCATAATTTTCCTTATCTATCTCATTTTGCAGTTCGTTTTTCAATTGACTCAAACGCATAGATACTTCTTCTTCATTGGATGAATGTGAAATTGAAGCCTTCTTCATGACTTCATCAGAAATAAATATTGGTGATTCAAACCTTAGAGCTACAGCAATGGCATCGCTCGGCCTGGCATCTATAAGCAACTGTTTTTCCCCTTTTTTCAACCATATAGTTGCATAATAAGTATTGTTTTTAATATCAGAAATGACGATTTTTTCCAGTCCTAAGGCAGCAGATTCTATGATACTTTTAATAAGATCGGGAGAAAAAGGACGACTGGGTCTTGTTTTTTCCAAAGCCATAGAAATCATTTTTGCCTCATATGGACCTATCCATATTGGTAACCATTTTTTTTCATCATTATCCTTTAAAATTACCACAAAACCTTTGGTAAC
>CAYOLB010000127.1:0-3123 GCA_964404675.1 uncultured Atribacterota bacterium
TTGATTTATTAAAAGAATTCGGGTCTGCAAGCAGAAAAGAGATTGATGATTTATTAATGAATAAACTGTCTGATATCTTGACAGATAAACAGAAGAAAAAGAAAATTGGTAATTTACTATATGAAATGGCTTATAAAGATAAAACCATTAAAAATATTGGTTCCTATAAGAAATCAAATTGGATTTTGCGAATGCAAGATCATTAATTTATTACTAATTTTGTAGTAGTAAAAAGTAATATTTTAGTAATAAATTTAGTAGTAAATGGGCAACAACCTTAAGAATATAAGGATTTTTCTTAAAGAAAAAAATATTTATTTATTAATAAATTAGTAGAAATTATTAATAAAGATGACCTTGTGTATCATATTTTACTAATTATGAGACACAAAATGATTAGCGTGTATTCTATGACACACAAAAGGTGTTATTGATGAAATTAAAATTTGATCCTAATCAACAATTTCAAATCGATGCTATAAGTGCTGTAACTGACCTGTTTGACGGGCAACCTTTATCAGAAAGTGACCTGGAAATTGGTTTTCAGAGAAAAGACTGGATTTTTCAGAATGAATTAGGGGTAGGTAACCGGCTTACTTTAGGTGATTCTGATTTACTGAAAAATGTGCAATCAATTCAAAAGCGTAATGGAATTGAGGTTACTGATGTTTTGCAGGGAAGGCATTTTTCGGTGGAGATGGAAACAGGCACCGGTAAGACTTATGTATATCTACGCACCATCTTTGAGCTGAACAAAAAATACGGATTTAAAAAATATGTTATTGTAGTCCCCAGTATAGCAATCAGAGAAGGGATACTGAAAAACCTGGCGATTACAAAAAGCCATTTTCTGCATCTATATAATCATATTCCCTATGACTACTTTGTCTATGATTCAAAAAGAGTCAACCAGGTTCGCCAGTTTGCCACCAGTAATCATATCCAGATTATGGTGATTAATATTGATGCTTTCAGAAAGACCCTGGAAGATAAACGGAATGAAAAAAACAGTAACGTCATTCACAGGGAAAATGACAAACTGTCAGGAAGAAAACCCATAGAATTTATCCAGGCAACTAATCCAATGGTTATTATTGATGAACCTCAAAGTGTGGATAATACGACCAAGTCAAAAGAAGCCATTGAAACTCTGAACCCGCTTTGCACCTTGCGTTATTCTGCTACCCATCGTAATCCATACAATCTATTGTATAAGCTTGATCCTGTTCGGGCTTATGATATGCGGCTGGTAAAACGGATTGAAGTTGCATCAGTGTTAAGTGATGACTATTTCAATGAACCCTTTATTCAGTTTAAGTCTGTTGATAACAGAAATGGCATTAAAGCCAGGCTGATAATTCATACAGATATTCCTTCAGGTCCAAAGAATAAAAATATTACCGTTAAAAACGGAGATGATTTATACGATAAATCAAATGAAAGGGAAAGCTACCGGAATGGTTATATCGTTGAGGAAATCAACGCCGAGCCTGGTAATGAATATCTTTCATTTGTTAATGGTAAATCAATCAGCTTAGGTGAAACTCAGGGTGGCTTAACTGATGATATTATGCGAGTTCAGATTAAGAATACTATCCAGGAACACTTGGAAAAAGAATTGAAGGTGAAAGGTAAAGGGATCAAGGTCCTTTCCCTGTTCTTTATTGATCGGGTAGCCAATTACCGTGCTTATAATGAGCAGGGTGAGCCGATAAAAGGTAAAATTGCCCTCTGGTTTGAAAAGTATTTTAAAGAGTTAATGCAAAAGTCTCGCTATAAAGATTTATTGCCATTTCCCCTGGAGAAAATTCATGATGGTTACTTTGCCATTGATAAGAAGGGAGTATTAAAAGATACCTCCGGATATACCCAGGCAGATGAGGATGTCTACAACAAGATTATGAAAAATAAGGAACAGCTTCTGTCTTTAGACGAGCCTCTGCGTTTTATCTTTAGCCATTCTGCATTAAGAGAAGGATGGGACAGCCCTAATGTCTTTCAAATTTGCACCTTAAATGAAACCAAATCAGAGATGAAGAAAAGGCAGGAAATTGGCAGGGGTCTCAGATTGCCGGTTAGTCAGGATGGAGAGCGAATTTTTGATGACAGTATTCACCATTTAACTGTCATAGCCAATGAGAGTTATGAAGATTTTGCTAGAAAACTGCAGACAGAAATAGAAGAAGATTTTAATATTCGGTTCGGGCTGATTAAAAAAGATGCTTTTTCTGGAATTATTCAGGTTGTAAAAGGGGAAGAGATACCTCTGGGTGATAAGATTTCGGAAAAAATATGGGAAGAACTCAAGGAAAATGGATATATTGACGAAGAAGGAAAAGTGCTTCCGGAATTTGACCCTTCTAATAAATATTTTCAGCTTGGACTTAGCCCGGAATATAAAGATGTAACCCATCAGGTGATTGATGTTGTGCAAAGCTATCTGTTCTCTGAAAGAGTGGTCAATAGAAATAAGAGGAAAACATTACAGATTAATAAACAGGTCTATCTTGATAGCGATTTTCAAATTCTCTGGGATAAGATAAAGCCAAAAACAACTTATTCAGTTGAGTATGAAAGTGATTTATTAATTGAAAATGCTGCCCGAAAAATCAGCAAGATGGAACGAATTGAGCAAGTAAAGATTGTTTATAGAAAAGCAGAAGTGGATATCAGGCAACAGGGAATTCAAACAAGGGAATTACGGGTACAGGAAAGCCCTGCTACGTATACAGGAGAAGGAAACCGGACAATTTTACCCGACATTTTGGCATATTTGCAGAAAGAAACAGAATTAACCAGAAATACCCTGGTGCGTATCCTGATAAATTCAGGACGTCTTCAGGAGTTTATTAATAATCCCCAGAGATTTATGGATGCGGTTGCCAGGATTATCAAACAGGAATTGCACCAATTGATTATTGATGGTATCAAATATGAAAAGATAGCCGACCAAGAATACGAGATGCGTTTATTTGAAGAAAAAGAAATCATAAGTTATCTGAATAACCTTTTAGATGTAAAAAAATCGGTTTATGATGCAGTGCAATTAGATTCCGATGTGGAGAGAAACTTTGCCCGAAGCCTGGATGAAAGAGAAGATATTAAATTATTTGTGAAACTTCC
>CAYOLB010000128.1:0-3896 GCA_964404675.1 uncultured Atribacterota bacterium
TCCCTCTCCCCGAGGAGGGAGAGGTTTTCTAATTCACTAATTACTAAATGCTAACGAAAAATGAATGATTTTAATTTTACACATTTTTATTTTTCGACTAGATATCTGATACTACCGACTAATGTGTTATTACGAATACTATGACTTTAGCCCACTACTATTGTCATTGCGAGACTGGCTTTAGCCAGTCGTGGCAATCTCATACATTTATTCCCGCAGTATTTCACTACATACTGCCTGTTATATACTGGATACTAAGCATTCATCCATTCTCAAATATTTATGGTATATTTGACTTTATTTAACATACATAATAGGGTATACTAACTATATTATTTTAAGGCTAAAATGGAGTAAAACATGTGCCAGGCACTCATTCCAGATGTATATGTTAGAAATGTATACCAAATAGATATAGAAAAACTACAGAAAGAGAAAAAAATTAAAGGTATTATTATTGACCTTGACAATACCCTGGTGCCCTGGGGAAAAAAATATCTTGATGACAATATAATATCCTGGATAAAAAAGGTGAAGGATAGTAAATTAAAAATATGTATTGTATCCAACAGCAATTCTGCCCATGTCAGTGAAATTGGGAATCTTCTTGGTATCCCATTCTATTCCAGCAGGTATAAACCATTAAAACAACCTTTTTTAAAAGCAATGAAAATTATGGATACTATTAACAAGGAGACTGCAGTCATAGGTGATCAGATTTTTACCGATATGTTTGGTGGTAACAGATTAGGGATGTTAACAATATTAGTTTACCCTCTGAAAAAGCATGATGCTCTGGGAACACGTTTAATCTATAGAACTTTAGAACGGGCTATTATGTCTTTTTGGCTTAAACACGGCAAGCTAAAATTAATTGAAGAAAAATGGCCACAGTAATTTTAGTATATAGTAGTTGGTATTTAGTTATTTGCGAAAATAGTTATCAGTTTTTAGTCCTCAGTTTACAGTTAAAAGCAATACCAACATTCTAATTAACTTATCTACCAATTTATCAATCAATTCAACCTTCAAAACTTCCCTCTCCCCTCCGAGGGAGAGGGCTAGGGTGAGGGGGAATAAAAACTCATAGATTATTGTTAAATACTGCGGGCATAAATGCATGAGATTACTTCATCGCTGCGTTTCTCGCAATAACAATAAAAAGAAAATGCTCGCAATGATAATGATAGGGGAAAATAGCTAATCGCAATTACAAAGAAAAAAGACTCCTAACAATAACAGGAAATAATCTATCAGTAACACGGGTCTAAAAGCCAACAAAGAATCAGTAAATCCGCCAACTTTCTTTTACTGAAAACTGTAAACAAAAAATTAAAAACTACTCCACCAACAATTATACTTGAATAAAAAAGGGAGAGGGTCTGGGTGAGGAGGGTGCTAATAATTGATACCATATTGGAGAGTTTTATAGGCAAAATCCTCTCTCATTAGGAGCAAAGAACCAAAAACTAATCACTGAAAATCAATTAAATATTGTAAATTAGACATATTCATGATAAATTGTAAAAAAGGTGTTTATTTTTCAATTGTTTAATATTTAATACTATATTGTTATTAGTTAAGATGTTGTCTAAAATATATTTTATATTATAATAGATGAAGAAATAATTAAAATTGGTAGAAAGTTAATATTATGCGTTAGGAGTAATTATGGTAACTCGCATCACAAAGGAAAAAGGAATAACCGGTGAATTTCTTCTGGATGTACTTATTAACCGAAAACTAATCAAAAATAAAGATATTGAAAGGATTCACCAAAAAAAGAGAGATGATGGTTCCAGTATACAAAAAACAATTATTAGCTTGGGGATAGTCGATAAGAAAGAAATGATGGAAATACTCTCTGAAGAAATAGGCATTCACTATGTTGAGCTTGAAGGAAAAGCCTTTGATCCCTCTGTTGTTGCAATGCTTCCAGAGGATTTATCACGCAAACATCACCTGGTAACGATTGATAAGAAAAAAGATAAATTAGTTGTCGCTATGGCAAACCCTTTGGATGTTTATACCCAGGATGAAATAAAAATTAAGATGGGTTATGAAATCGAACCCCGCCTGGCATATAGTGATGATATAACCCAGGTGCTGGATTCTGTCTATGGTATTACAGAGAACTGGCAGCAGATGATGGGTGAAATAAACTCACTTGCAGTAACTGCCGTAGAAGACACTAATGAAGAAATGGATATTTCAAAAAGTGTCAGCGAGTCGCATGAAGCACCAGTCATATCCCTAGTTAACCTTATTATGCTTAGAGCCATTAAAGAAGGTGCCAGCGATATCCATATAGAACCATATGGGGACCGATCATTAAAAGTCAGATACCGGATTGACGGTATATTACATGATATAATGTCTCCTCCCAGAAATCTGCATATGGCAATAATTTCACGTATTAAAATTATGTCTAATATGAATATTGCCGAAAGGCGATTACCACAGGATGGCAGGATAAAAGTGCAGGTACATGGCAGAGAGGTAAACTTTCGAGTTTCTACTATTCCCGCAGTAAATGGTGAAAGCGCAGTTTTAAGAATACTAGATCCTGCCCAGATTAGGTTGGATTTAAAAACCATTGGTTTTTCCAAACATAACCTGCAAAAATACCAGGAATTAATACAAAAACCCAATGGGATAATATTAGTAACAGGGCCGACTGGTAGCGGAAAATCTACTACCCTGTATGCAACACTTAATATCCTGAATTCAGTAGAAAAGAAAATAATGACAATTGAAGACCCGGTGGAATATCGCTTGGATGGGATTAATCAATTACAGGCAAAACCAAAGATAGGTTTGACATTTGCCGCAGGCTTACGTAGCTTTCTCCGGCAGGATCCTGATATTATGCTAGTCGGAGAAATAAGAGATAAAGAAACTGCAGATATTGCAATTCAATCAGCACTTACTGGCCATTTGGTTTTAAGTACCTTGCATACCAACGATGCGCCAAGTTCTATAATTAGATTGATTGACATGGGAGTAGAGCCATTTTTGATTTCTTCTTCAGTTATAGGTGTTATTGCCCAGCGGTTAGTACGAAAAATTTGCCCGTATTGTAAAAAAGAAGTACCTATAAATGATGAAATCCAGAAAGTAATGGAGGAATTTCATGTACAGCCTGAAGAGATGAGGATTTTTCGGGGAGAAGGATGCCAGCATTGTAAGTATACCGGCTATAAAGGTAGAACTGCTATTTTTGAATTGATGGTAATAAATGAGAATATCCGAGAAATGATATATAAAAATGCTCCTTTAAGTGAAATAAGAGAAACAGCCATTAAAAAGAATGGTATGGTTACCCTAAAAGAAGATGGTTTGCGGAATATTATCCAGGGAATAACAACTATTGAAGAGGTAGTCCGAACTACATCTACCTAAATACAGAGTATACCGTATACCGTATAACGTATATCGTTAAGATTTGTATATAGTATCAAGTTCAAATACATTAATAAGCAACAAGAATAAGTAATCAGCAATATGAATTAATTATTCAATTTACTAATTAAAAACAGTAAACATTATAGAGTTAAAATCGTATAGCGTATACTGTAAGATAAGACAGTGTATCATAATGCGTATTGAGCTAAAAAAAATAAAAGGGAAATAATACTTGTTCTTATTTACTCCCCCTGGTGGGAAGGATTAACTTCTTTTGTTTCCTCCCCCTTGAGGGGGGAGGATGAAGGTGGGGGTGAGGTGAGTCTAGGGATGATAAAATAAAAGTGTTAGAAATAATAAATCATTTTTCAAGGATGATTTATTATTTAATCAAAAAATTATAATGTGTTGTTGTTATCTATGATTTACTATATAATATAGTTGAATTGCTTTTTATTGATTTACCATTAAACAGATTTATTTGGTTTTTT
>CAYOLB010000129.1:0-1560 GCA_964404675.1 uncultured Atribacterota bacterium
CCTTATGGGGTAGTACTTGGAGCACAAATAAATTATGATGAAGAAACAGAGACCGAAACAATAGCAAAGGGATTGTTAGAAATTCTTCCTGGGGATGAAATTGATTTTCTCTGTGATTATTACACATATGATGGTGATTATTCTGATACCTATTATCTGGGGGATACCTATATTGCCACAGGAGAGTGGGAAATAGATAATTTATACATTACTAATAATAATTATCAGATGACTTATCGCATAACAGATATTTATGGAAATCAGTACTGGACGCCTTCCATTACTAATTAACTATTGCCTTGGTTGATAGATTAACAAAACAGATTAATATTTTAACTTGACAAAGGATTTTAAGAAAATAATCCATTTTTTACTGGAAAGCATTTGCTAACACAGTAAAAGATGGATTATTTTTTTATTATTATATTACAATACATAATAGTAAATGGATATCTCTATAAATATATAATTAGAATACTAAATAAATTATATCCTGTTGTTTTAAAAGCGTTCGCTAAAAATAAATATTAATAAAATCATTAAAGTGTTATAAAAAGATATTATAGGTTCATTTTAGTATATTGGAAATGAGAAAGGTTTGTTTATAGAGCATGGTGATTCTTGACAAAAATATTATAGTACTATATATTAGTAATGTTAATAATTATACAATCTAAAGTGGAAATATTATGATAGTCCTAACCGGCACTTTATGGTTTTTGAAAAAAATATATTCAGATACATTAAAAATAAAAATATAAATAAATAATATAAAGATAGGGAGGTTGATACTATCTTAGGTATCAAACAAAATATCCAGCAGGATGACTGGTTACAGGCATTGGAAAATGTTAGAGAGAGATTGCAGGAAGATAAGGATTTTGAAAATAGGATTGTGGAATTAAGAGAACAAGCCAGAGACAGAATCAAAAGACATATTAAAGGAAAAAAGGTTGCTGTTTCCTGGAGTGGAGGCAAAGATTCAATTGTTTTGGAACATATCTGCAGGGATTTAGGGATTAAAAAGATATTATGGGTTCGCTGTAATCTGGAATATCAGCAGGTGCTGGATTGGATTAGAGAAAACGCTCCTGAAAATTTAGAGATAATAAACACCGGTCAAGATTTAAAGTGGTTGGCTGAAAATAAGTATATGCTATTCCCTCAGCATGCTGAAATTGCTTCAATTTGGTTTAAGCAGGTCCAAAATGAGGGACAGAAAAGGTACTTTCAAAGCAATAATTTAGACATGATATTGGTAGGTAGAAGAAAAAAAGACGGAAATGACCCTGGCGAAGATGGTCTGGATATTGACGAACATAATGTAGTACGTTATGCTCCTATTTACGACTGGAAACATGAGGAATTGCTGGCCTATATGGAGTATTATGAGATTGATTGGCCACCATTTTATTTCTGGAAAAATGGGTTTCAGGTGGGCACCGGTCCCTGGGCTGCCCGGGAATACACCGGGTCAGTTGAAAATGGCTGGCAGGAAGTCTATGAGATTGAGCCAGAAATTGTCGAAAGAGCAGCCTATTACCTAAACTCTGCCGCGGA
>CAYOLB010000130.1:0-2186 GCA_964404675.1 uncultured Atribacterota bacterium
AATTTCTAACCACCATGCGCATATTACATAGATTGATCGTTCAAATCCTATGGATTTTCTTTAAAAAAAGTTCGAACTTCGTCCAGAAAGCACAGCCAATCCGGTATGTATCTCATATAAATTTTTATTACTTTTATAAAATTTAAGACCCCATATTTCTACAGGGTCTTATAATAATTATTAAACTGTAAAGGATATATAATTTCTTATGGCTTTCCTATCACAAACTCCTGCAGTATGTGTCCTGCCTCATGGAATGTCTTTACAGTATACATGCCATCTGGTAGCTCTGCTATAAAGTGGGGTTCTCCTTTTTCAAAATCTGTCTCCCACACAAGGATGCCATCCATGTTAAATATCTGTACATGGTTGTTGTCTTTATATTCCCACCAGAATACAAATTCAAAATTATTATCCTCGTTTACCCATACCTTAAAGCATTCCATTTCATGGTCACGCACCCAGACTTGAGGTTCTTCTTCCTGTTGAGTGCTTGACGGAGCTTTAGGGGCTTCAAGACTGATATTATCAAAATAAGCTATACAGCCATCATATGTTTCCACCCATATACCGATTTCATCAAAATCAGGTATATCATAACCATTATAGCTTTTCCAAATATCTGAAATGCTGCAGCTTAATTTAACCCATTCATTTACTGTTGGCGTAAACTCTTTTTCAGCGTAATTATCAGGTATTGTCTGTGCCCCGTCTTTTCTTAAGTCAAAACCCAATCCAAAGTAGCCACTGTCATTTGAACGCATGGCATCGCAGCTAAAAATAAGGTTTTTATTTGAAGTGACGATATAGTATTGGTATACAAATGAGCCATGTTCAGGGCCCAGCATTACATTTCCACATACAGATACATCGCCTCCGGTTACCCCCCCAGTGAGTTAATCCATCGCTAAAATCTCCATTTTCAACAAGGTTGCCAGGGTTTGCACTTAATAAACCAGTTGGAATCATTGTAACAACAAGGATAAGAGCAACCAGAAAAGAGAGTAATGCATACTTTTTCATACGACAGTCCTCCTTTATAGCAAAAATTATAAAGTTTATATAAAAAAACCGACCAAATAAAAAATTTAGTCGGTTCCGCTATTAGCTAAGTCCCTGCTTGCTTTAAGCGTCCACTTAATTATGCAGGGGCCTCAAAGCTACTAAATTATTTGTTTTTTATATTAAGCTCTTGGCTATATTTTAATGTTAAATAATATAAAATGTAAAGGTTTTTTTATATAAATATTATAATTTAATAATTATTATTTCATAAAGATTATCTCTAAATAAATACTCTTTTTAGCTTAATGATTTCTTTTAATAAGCGGTTCGAAATTTGGTAACCTGGGGCAGTCACCCTATATAGACTTAAATTAAAATCTAAATAATTTTAATTTAAATTTATTGTTTAATTTGCTTAAATTAAAACATGTGGAGTTACATTATTATAATTACTGTTTCAATTGCTGTATCAGCACTTGCATTCTTTTCAGGGTTTGGATTAGGAACAGTACTTTTACCAGCTTTTGCCTTATTTTTCCCGGTACCTGTAGCAATCGCTGCAACTGCTATTGTTCATTTAGTAAACAACATATTTAAATCAGTTCTTATCGGGAAAAAGGCTAACTGGCATGTTGTTTTAAAATTTGCTCTTCCGGGTACGCTAGCTGCAATTATTGGCGCTTTTCTTTTAAATCTTCTATCGAATATCCCTGCAATCACAATGTATCGTATTGGCAATTCAAGCCATGAAATAAATGTAATTAAACTAGTTGTTGGTGCACTGATCATATTTTTTGCATCTCTTGACCTTATTCCGAGATTTAAAGATACCTCTTTTAATAGAAAATATCTCCCGCTGGGTGGGGCAATCTCAGGTTTCTTTGGCGGTCTTTCCGGTATGCAGGGAGCCTGGCGCTCAGCTTTCCTCATAAAATCAGGACTTAGTAAAGAGGCATTTATTGGGACTGTAGCCATATCTTCAATTATAGTAGATTTTTCCCGTTTGCTTGTTTACGGTATATCCTTTTATTCATTAAAATTTAGCACCATACCAAAAGGAATATACGGACTTGTTTTAGCAGCTTCACTTGCTGCAATTACTGGTTCTATTGCCGGAACTCTAATATTAAAAAAAATTACAATGAGGGCAATACAGTTAGTAGTAGGTATAATGCTTATTA
>CAYOLB010000131.1:0-4678 GCA_964404675.1 uncultured Atribacterota bacterium
GACTTCCGAACAGTATGAAAAAGTATAAAAAGGAAAGAATATGCCCTATATTGTATTTTTAGATGAAGCTGGAGACCACTCGTTAGAACTGATTGATAAGGATTTTCCAGTTTTTGCATTAGCAATGTTTATTTGCGATTCAAAATATTATAATTATACTATTTTACCTGAAATTGCTCAGTTAAAAACAGATTATTTTGGCCATGAATGTATTGTTTTACATTCACGCGATATAAGAAAAGCACAAAATAATTTTGGCTTTTTAACTGACCCAAAAAAACGAGAAAAATTTATAAGTAGAATTAATGTAATTATGAAAAATTTTGATTATAAATTAATTGCTTCTGTGATAAAGAAGCAAGTACATAAAGAAAAATATGGGATATCTGCTGATCATCCTTATGATCTGGCAATGAAGTTTTGTCTTGAGCGCTTGTTACCTCTTTTGGAAGAAGCCCAACAAAGAGAAGTATACTTAATTGCTGAAAGTAGAGGTAAAAAAGAAGATAATAATTTGGAATTAAGTTTTTTTAAAATTATTAGCCAAGGGACAGAATATATTGATTCAACAAGATTTAAGCAAATAGATTTTAAATTAAAATTTATTTCCAAAAAGATGAATATTACTGGTACTCAATTGGCTGATTTGGTTGCTTATCCAATTGCACGTTTTGCTGTAAATCCAAATAAAACGAATCTTTCTTATAAGGTTATTTCAAGGAAATTTTATAGGGGTAAAGGACAAATAAGGGGTTTAAAAATATTTCCATAAAAAAAACAGGCAATTCCAAACATTAGAATTACCTGTCGACCAGGAATCCCCAGTCCTTTTTAACTAAAGTTGATTATCATCGTAAATAACTTTTCTAACAATAATTTACTTTATTTTTTATAAAAAGTCAAGAGATTGTAATAAAATTAAATTTGACCTTATAAAAATTTCAACATTGATGCTATATTTACGAAGATGCGAAAGAATAAGGTGGCCAAAAGCAATAATTGAAAACTGTAATAAGTGTAAAATAAAAATATGGGAAAATGAGAGGTATACTAAAAAAGGTAAACAAAATAGTATATGTATTTGGTTTGAAAGTAAAGGTTATTTAATTATTTTAAGAAAGAGAAACAATTATATATTATTTTGGACAAGTTATCCGGTAACTGCCTTACACATAAAAATAAAATTAGAGAAGGAATATAACAGCTATAAAAATAGACAAGGGACGCCTTACCGACGTCCCCGTTACTCCTTCTACACATGGCAGATGAGCTGATTAAATTATTGCATATTTTGAATAGATGTCATTTTTTAGTAGTAAAAACTAATATTTTAGTAGTAAATTGGCTACAACCTTAAGAATATAAGGACTTTTTTTAGACTAAAAAATACTAATTTATTAATAAATTAGTAGAAATTATTAAGAAAAAATTATACTTGTGGGTCATAAAATGTAAATAATGGCACGCAAATATAATTGTGTGTATTCTATGACACACAAAAGGTATAATTGATGAAGTTAAAATTTGATTCTAATCAACAATTTCAAATCGATGCTATAAGTGCTGTAGCTGACCTGTTTGACGGCCAACCTTTATCAGAAAGTGACCTGGAAATTGGCTTTCAGAGAAAAGACTGGATTTTTCAGAATGAATTAGGGGTAGGTAACCGGCTTACTTTAGGTGATCCTGATTTGTTGAGAAATGTGCAATCGATTCAAAAGCGCAATGGAATTGAGATTACCGATGTTTTACAAGGCAGGCATTTTTCGGTGGAGATGGAGACAGGCACCGGCAAGACTTATGTATATCTGCGCACCATCTTTGAGTTAAACAAAAAATACGGGTTTAAAAAATATGTCATTGTAGTCCCCAGTATAGCAATCAGGGAAGGAGTACTGAAAAATCTGTCAATTACCAGAAATCATTTTCTGCATCTTTATAATCATGTTCCCTATGATCACTTTGTCTATGATTCAAAAAGAGTCAACCAGGTGCGCCAGTTTGCCACCAGTAATTATATCCAGATTATGGTTATTAATATTGATGCCTTCAGAAAGACCCTGGAAGATAAGCAAAATGAAAAAAACAGTAACGTCATTCACAGGGAAAATGACAAACTGTCAGGAAGAAAACCCATAGAATTTATCCAGGCAACAAATCCTATGGTGATTATTGATGAACCACAAAGTGTGGATAATACCGCCAAGGCAAGAGAAGCCATTGAAACTTTGAATCCACTTTGCACCTTGCGTTATTCTGCCACCCATCGTAATCCTTATAATTTATTGTATAAGCTTGATCCGGTTCGGGCTTATGATATGCGGCTGGTAAAGCGGATTGAAGTTGCATCCGTGTTAAGTGATGACTATTTCAATGAACCCTTTATTCAGTTTAAATCGGTTGATAACAAAAACGGAATCAAGGCCAGGCTAATCATTCATACAGACACATCTTCAGGTCCTAAGAATAAAAATATTACCGCTAAAAACGGAGATGATTTATATGATAAATCAAATGAAAGGGATAGCTACCGGAATGGCTATATTGTTGAGGAAATTAATGCCGAGCCCGGTAATGAATATCTATCATTTGTTAATGGCAAATCAATCAGATTAGGAGAAACCCGGGGTGGATTAACTGATGATATTATGCAGGTTCAGATAAAGAATACTATCCAGGAACATCTGGAAAAGGAATTAAAGGTAAAAGAAAAGGGAATTAAAGTCCTTTCCCTGTTCTTTATTGACCGGGTAGCCAATTACCGCGCATATAATGAGAAGGGTGAGCCGGTAAAAGGTAAAATTGCCCTCTGGTTTGAAAAATATTTTAAAGAATTAACACAAAGACCTCGTTATAAAGATTTATTGCCATTTCTTCTGGAGAAAATTCATGATGGCTACTTTGCCACTGATAAAAAGGGAGTATTAAAAGATACCTCCGGATATACCCAGGCAGACGAGGATGTCTACAACAAGATTATGAAAAATAAGGAACAGCTTCTATCCTTAGACGAGCCTCTGCGCTTTATCTTTAGCCATTCGGCATTAAGAGAAGGATGGGACAGCCCTAATGTCTTTCAGATTTGTACCTTAAATGAAACGAAATCAGAGATGAAAAAAAGACAGGAAATTGGCAGGGGTCTCAGATTGCCGGTCAACCAGGAGGGAGAGCGTATCTTTGATGATAGTATTAACCATTTAACGGTCATAGCCAATGAGAGTTATGAAGATTTTGCCCGAAAACTGCAGACAGAAATAGAAGAAGATTTTAATATTCGATTCGGGTTGATTAAAAAAGATGCCTTTTCCGGAATTGTTCAGCTTAAAAACGGGGAAGAAACACCCCTTGGTGATGAAATTTCGGAAAAAATATGGCAAGAACTCAAGCAGAATGGATACCTTGACGAAGAAGGAAATGTGCTTCCGGAATTTAACCCTTCTGATAAGTATTTTCATTTTGAACTTAGCCCGGAATATAAAGATGTAACCCATCAGGTGATTGATGTTGTGCGAAGCTATCTGTTCTCTGAGAGAGTGGTTAATAGAAATAAGAGGAAAATATTACAGATTAATAAACAGGTATATCTTGATAGCGATTTTAAAAATCTCTGGGATAAGATAAAGCCAAAAACAACTTATTCAGTTGAGTATGACAGTGCTGTGTTAATTAAAAATGCTGTGCGTGCAATTAGCAAGATGGAACGAATTGAAAAACCAAAGATTATTTACAGAAAAGCAGAAGTGGATATTCGCCAGCAGGGAATTCAAACCAAAGAATTACGGGTACAGGAAACCCCTGCTACATATATAGGAGAAGGAAACCGAATATTTTTACCTGACATTTTGGCATATTTGCAGAAAGAAACGGAATTAACCAGGAATACCCTGGTGCGTATTCTGATAAATTCAAGCCGGCTCCAGGAATTTATTGATAATCCTCAGAGATTTATGGATGTCATTGCCAGGATTATCAAGCAGGAATTGCATCGATTGATTATTGATGGTATCAAATATGAAAAGATAGCTGACCAGGAATATGAGATGCGCTTATTTGAAGAAAAAGAAATCATCAGTTATCTGAATAACCTTTTAGAGGTGAAAAAATCGGTTTATGATGCAGTCCAATTAGATTCTGATGTAGAGAGGAACTTTGCCCGTAGCCTGGATGAAAGAGAAGATATTAAATTATTCGTGAAACTTCCCTATTGGTTTAAAATTGAGACCCCTGTTGGCACCTATAATCCGGATTGGGCAATAGTAAAGGAAGATGACAATCAAGCTCAAACTCTTTACCTGGTTCGGGAAACAAAAGGAACAAGAGATGTTGAGCAACTCAGAAAAACAGAAGATGAAAAAATAGAGTGTGCCAAAAAACATTTCCAGGAACTTAATATTGATTTTAAGACTGTCAACAGTCCTGGAGAAGTGTAGATTGTGGTGTAAGATTGGAAAAGTGGAAGAATGCAATGGTAAAACACTGGAACATTGCAAAAATGGAATATTGGAAGAATGGGTAATTTAATTCAATAAATTCCAGTTAATTAGTTGTGTTAGTTAATTGGTTAATTAGTTTAAAATATCAAGATAATGCAATAATAGAAGAATAGGAAAGTAAAGGGAGGTGGCAGTTGATTTTACGACTATGAGACTATGGAAAGAAGTCCGGCTTTTACTCTGGA